>NZ_JAQRMS010000099.1 GCF_028599055.1 Candidatus Thioglobus sp. | reverse complement strand
AATATTTAGCACATCATCCACACGACCAGTAATCCAGTAGTAGCCGTCTTTGTCACGCTTAACCCCATCACCAGCAAAATACTTACCTGGGAAGGTTGAAAAATAAGCCTCCATAAAACGCTCGTGATTATTGTAAAGCGTGCGCATTTGCCCTGGCCAAGATCTTGCCAGTACTAAAATTCCTTCCGCTTCACCTTCTAGCACCTCACCCTGCTCATTAACGATTTGTGGCTCAATGCCAAAAAATGGCTTGGACGCTGAACCTGGTTTTAATGCTGTTGCATAAGGCAGCGGGGTAATCATATGACCACCAGTTTCGGTTTGCCACCAAGTATCTACCACGGGGCATTTGCCTTGACCCACCACATGATAGTACCATTCCCAAGCTTCCGGATTAATCGGCTCACCTACTGTACCCAATACACGCAAACTAGAGCGGTTGGTTTTTTCCACAAACTCATCACCTACACCCATTAGCGCGCGAATCGCAGTTGGCGCTGTGTAGAATGTATTCACCTGATGTTTGTCAATTACTTGCCAAAAACGTGAGGCATCAGGATAAGAAGGGACGCCTTCAAACATCAGTGTGGTTGCACCGTTAGCAAGCGGACCGTAAACAATATATGAGTGCCCTGTTACCCAACCCACATCAGCAGTACACCAATACACATCACCCTCTTGATAATCAAAAGAATATTTATGTGTCATGGCTGCATAAAGCAAATAGCCACCAGAGGTATGTAATACGCCTTTTGGCTTGCCAGTTGATCCTGAGGTATAAAGAATGAATAGTGGTGTTTCAGCGTCATAAGCCTCGCATGGACATTCACTTGGCACATTAGCCACTAAATCGTGATACCAAACATCTTTAATGCCCCAATGCACTTCGCCTTTAGTATGCTGAACAACAACCACCGCGTCAACACAAGTACATGCGCCAATAGCTTTATCTACATTTGCCTTAAGCGGAATAGATTTCCCACCACGCACACCTTCATCAGCGGTAATCACTACCCTACATTCGGAATCCAAAATTCTATCTTTTAGCGCTTCTGGAGAAAACCCGCCAAACACCACCGAATGAATCGCGCCAATGCGAGCACAAGCCAGCATTGCGTAGCTCGCCTCTAAAATCATTGGCATGTAAATACAAACCCTGTCGCCTTTTTTAACACCTAGTTGCTTTAAACCATTAGCCAGCTTAGCTACTTCGTCATGAAGTTGTTGATAGGTCACCTTTTGACTAACTTCAGGATTATCACCCTCCCAAATAATCGCTGTTTGATTAGCCCTTTGTGGCAAGTGACGGTCAATACAATTGTAAGCAACATTTAACTCACCACCTTTAAACCATTCAATTTGGCCCTGAGTGTAATCCACGTTAGAAACCTCGTCCCAATCTTTATCCCAACTTAAAAATTCTTTCGCTTGACCAGCCCAAAATTCATCAGAATGATTAATTGACTGCTCATACATTGACTGGTATTTACTTTCATCAATTAATGGAGTTTTGCTAGATTTTGGAATTGGATACATGGCCATGGATAATCACGAATAAAATAAATAAATAATACCTAAAAAAATGCCTTTCTAGAAAGCAATTTGTCAAATCAAGTCTTTTAATTTAAGCGAGTTGACGCTGCCCGTATAATCAATTTGAGCTAAAAATAATTCCGCCGTTGCAATTGCATCTTGCATGGCATTATGCGCTTTATAACGCGGCAAATGATATTTCTCACGCAACGCATACAAGCGTAAACCGTCGGGTTTAATAGTCCCATGAGTCTGGCGTATTTTCAGTTGCTCAATTTTGAGTGTATCGATCATTATCATAGGCAAAGATCTCATCTGATAAAGCGCTCTGCACGCCTGATTAATAAAGCCTTTTTCAATAGCATCAAAATGAACAATAACAACTCTGTCAGTCATTTCTGCTAGCAAAACATTCATGGCATGACTCAACGACACACCTTTTTTCAATTCATCATCGGTTAATTGGTGAATGCCGACATTGTCTTCAGTTAGTTGTTTGTTCGGGTTAATCAAGATATGTGTCGAGGTTGTCGGCATAACATGAAGACTTTTAATCACCGTATAGCCCATGCTAATGATCTGATCATCCATTGCATTTAAGCCGGTTGTTTCAAAATCTAGCACTAGAAATTCTAACTCTTTAATCAACTCATTACCCTTGGGTAATGAATGCGATAAATAGCTTTTTATCGCAGAAGACTCTGTCAGTTTCTTTAAGGCTTGCTTTCGACGATATTCAGCAAAAAGATGATTAAAAAATATCATAATATGGAAGTCTGATATTGTGAGCCCATTGCTGATTGCATATCAGTCACAATACTAAAAGCATCTTTTAAGTGCCTTCTATCCAATGAAGAGATCTCTTTAATTAATACGTAATTGTCCGCAGGATTGCCTAATTTAATTTGAAACTGTTGGTGTTTAATTCTAATTAAATTAATAATTTTATAAGCTTCAATTAAGTCATCTGCGCCCGATTGACTCAAGCCGCCTACTTCTACCAACTCCCTTAATCTATCTTGCGTATTGATTGACTTAACTCCGTGTGATAGTGCGTAAACTCTAGCAATATCCACAATTGGCACCACACCTTTTTTCTTCAAATCCAAGGCACTTTCATTAACACCGTTTTTATCTAAAATAAAATTACGGAAAAATCCTAATGGCGGAGTATAGTGCAATGCATTAGCGGCCATGTGAGACTGAAATATAGTATTTTTATGCGATTTTTTCAAAACACCCGATAACAAAGTATCTAGTAAAGTTGCATCCCCGTATAAGCACTTAAGATCAAAAAATATACTTGCGTACATAAGTGCTTTTGGATCTGGCTCAATAATCCATTGACTGTAATAAGACTTCCAAACTGACAAAGGTTGTCGCCATTTACTATTAGTGGCCATAACATCGCCAGGACAATAAACATAGCCACAAGCGTTTAAACCATCAGAAACATATTTAGCCAACTGATCAAAATACTCTGCGTGCAAATTAGGCTGATATGCATCAGATAAAATAATCAAATTATCTTGATCGGAGTGTGCAATTTGTTCAGAACGGGCCATTGATCCTGCCACAACCCAAGCATACTCAACAGGTGGAGGGCCTAATAATTCTTCAGCTTGTTTTAATAATTGCTGATTAATTGTGCGCCCAACAGAACTAACTGAATAAGTAATATCATGCTCATCCATGTTTGAATCAAAGCTACTTTGTAGCAATAAAGGCACTTGTTGAGATATTCTCTCTAAATCAGCCCTATTTTCAGAAACCAGCACTTCGTTAATTAGAAAAACCACATTATGGCTTTGTTTGCGCAATAGGTCTGCCGCTGTAATAATGCCAACAACCTTGTTATTTTTAATAATAGGCAAATGTCTAATATGTGACTTTGCCATCAATAACATGGCCTCAATGCCGCTTTTATAATAAGCAATTGAGATAGGGTCTTTAGTCATAATTTTGCCAACTATTTCAGTTGCATCAATCCCACCAGCCACAACTTTGGTGCAAAACGCACGATCAGTAACAATGCCACACAACTGATCATTGTTAGTCACAATAACAGCGGTGATATTTCTATCAGTCATTAATTTAGCGACTTGCTCAATACTAGTCTGCTGATCAACTAAATATGCATCATTTGCTCTAGACATTGACAGTACAGAGTTATTGAGCAAATTATCTTGCTTGGTAATATTTTGAAAAGCAATACCTGTTTTTAAATTGGCATCAACAAAGAAATTTTCAATCGTGTTATTATTGGCAAACAGCTCATGAAAGTGGTGCTTATCAATTCGATAATAAAGCGTATCCTCTTGACAAGAGTGAACATAAAGTAATAATTGATTACTATAACCAAACCATTGATGCTCACCTAAAATCGAAAATAGCTGCTCATTTTCATCTTCAATTAATACCGCACCCTTGCGAACTAAATACAAATAATCAGGCTTAAGTGTTAACACATGGCCTTTTCGACGATAGCCAATTTCGGTTTTTAAAATTAAGGATTTAAGCTGCTCAGTAGTTGCACAATCTAAAGGGAGTGTTGCCTTAAAAAAATCAACAATTTCTAAAGCTTCAATTTCCATTTAAAAAACCTTCTCCTGATAAACAAAAGTAGCAGGCACTTCCACATAAAAAGTACTGCCACCAGCTTGGACAGCAAACTGTAAATAGTCTGTTTGATTAATCTGAATCAATGCACTCTTCCATGAAGTACCTGCTGCATCTTCTTGCACCATAGATTTGGGCAATGATTGTGAATTTTTCTGACGAACCAAGGAAAAATTAACCTTCTGCAATGGTGTTTCTGAACGCAAGTGAAGGTAATTTTGACCATAGTTCAAGCTATTGGTAGTTATTGACAATTCCAAATCACCATTAACTAAATCACAATGCCCACTTTCCCAGCGACAATTAGGTTTAGC
>NZ_JAQRMS010000098.1:2651-4493 GCF_028599055.1 Candidatus Thioglobus sp. | reverse complement strand
TTAACCAAGCAGGATTTGTGGGTAAAAAGCCCTTACAATACTTATAGAAATAAAGGCTTACCACCAGGGCCAATCAGTTCAATAGGGCAAGCTTCTCTAGAGGCAGCAATGCATCCCCTGCAAACTGAGTATCTGTTTTTTGTGGCAAAAAAAGATGGCACACACGCCTTTGCAAAAACTTACAAACAACACTTAACTAATATTAAGAAGCATCTAAAATAACCGTATGAAAATAGGAAAATTTATCACCATTGATGGGGTTGAGGGTGCAGGTAAAAGTACCCAAATTGCGTTTATTTGTGATTATTTAAAAGCCAAAGGTATCAATGTCATCTTAACCCGTGAGCCGGGTGGCACGGATTTGGGTGAGAAAATTCGTGAACTATTACTTAGTACCAGTACCAAATCAATGCACAGCGACAGTGAGCTACTGCTCATGTTTGCTGCAAGAAACGAACACATTCATGACAAAATTATGCCAGCATTAGAGCGCGGTGATTGGGTGCTAAGTGATCGATTTACTGATGCCTCTTATGCATATCAGGGCGGTGGTCGTGGCCTAGATATCAAGCGTATTGAACAGTTAGAGAAATGGGTATTGCAAGATTTTGTGCCTGACATGACGTTGTTGTTAGACATTCCTGTTGAGCAAGGCATGTCTCGTGTCGAATCACGCGGTGAGAAGGATCGTATTGAACTGGAGGCGATGGACTTTTTCCAACGCGTAAGACAAGCTTATATTGCTCGCTCAGAGAAATATCCTCAGCGCATTAAACTGATTGATTCCTCCAAAACCAAAGCGCACACTAGTGCTCAAATTGAACAAATTTTAGCCAGTTTATGAATCTTCCTTGGCACGATCAGGCGCTATCTAAGTTGCAAAAGATGATCGATCAAAATCACCTGCCTCATGCGTTGTTGATTACCGGCGTCGAAAAAATGGGTAAATTTGAGTTGATGCAGCAATTGGTGGGCATTTTGCTAAATGATGATGACATGATCCGACGTGATAATATTCGCGAGGATCTTGATCATCCAGTATTAATCAGGCGTTCTAATTACACCAACATGATTTATTGTCGTGCAGGCGAAATTAACGAAAAAACCAAAAATCGCTCAAATGACATTCGCATTGATCAAGTTAGGGCTTTTTGTGAGGCGCTTAATAAAACCGCCGATGATTTGCAAATTGGCGTGTTGTACTACGGCGACCAAATGAATGTGAATGCGGCCAATAGCTTGTTAAAAACTCTGGAAGAGCCTAGAGAAAATACCCTGATTATTATCTTAGCGCATAGTGTTCAAAATTTACCAACAACCATTGTCTCACGTTGTCAAACACTACATATTGCGCCTAGCTATAGTGACGCAACTCAGCAGTGGATCAAGAGCCAATTAAGTGAAACGCAAAATGCAGATTTTGATGTTAAGCAATTACTTGAAAATACACATGGCGTACCTTTTAAGGTTTTGAGTGAATTGTCTGAGGGCGGTTTTATTGCCTATCAAGAAACGCAGAATCAATTACTAAGTATAGCCATTCATCCGCTTATGGCCAATCAAACCAAGTCATTTGATGGCCGTGAACTAGAGGTGTTAAACTGCTTGCAGAATTTAATTATTGAGGCGATCAAGCTAAAAACCACTAAAGAAGAAGGTGGATTGGTTGAATTAAATCAGTTAACTAATGAGGTTAAATCAGCCTTTTTATTTAAATTATTAGATGATGTTCAGCGGGCTATTCGTTTGTCAAAAACCAGTGTCAATCTTAAATTATTATTGGATAATATTTTAATTGTGTGGTCGCATATCACCCACTTAAAACAGTATCCACAAATTAGT
>NZ_JAQRMS010000098.1:0-2551 GCF_028599055.1 Candidatus Thioglobus sp. | reverse complement strand
AATTATTAGGAGCAAGTATGAGTCAGTCAGATATTTTATTCGAACAAGCAAAGCAAGTTATTCCAGGCGGTGTTAATTCACCGGTGCGTGCCTTTAATGGCGTTGGCGGTAATCCAATATTTTTTACCAAAGGTGAGGGCGCTTACTTATTTGACGCCGATGATAACCAATATATTGATTATGTAGCTTCGTGGGGGCCGATGATTTTGGGTCATGCTAATCAGGCAGTGATTGGCGCAGTCAAAGCCACGCTTGAAAATGGACTAGGGTTTGGTGCGCCAACTGAAATCGAAACCACTTTAGCTGAAAAGGTTTGTGAGTTGGTGCCATCGATAGAAATGGTGCGTATGGTTAGCTCGGGTACAGAGGCGACGATGAGCGCAATTCGCCTAGCACGTGGCCATACAGGTCGAGATAAAATCATTAAATTTGAAGGCTGTTACCATGGCCACTCTGATTCACTCTTAGTTAAAGCAGGCTCTGGTGCATTGACGCTTGGTGTGCCAACTTCCCCTGGTGTGCCAGCTGATTTTGCCAAGCATACCCTAACTTTAGAATATAACAACGTCGAGCAAGTGCGTGAGGCGCTAGCTGAAGTAGGCGGTGACGTAGCTTGTATTATTGTTGAGCCAGTGGCCGGTAATATGAATTGCATTCCACCAGTTGAAGGGTTTTTAGAGGGTTTGCGTGAAGCATGTGATGAGCATGGGGTTATTTTGATCTTTGATGAGGTGATGACTGGTTTTCGTGTCGCATTGGGCGGTGCACAAGAATTTTATGGCGTAACGCCAGATTTAACCACGCTGGGTAAAGTGATTGGTGGTGGATTGCCAGTTGGCGCTTTTGGCGGAAAGCTTGAAATTATGTCGTCTATCGCACCACTTGGCCCAGTTTATCAAGCAGGAACACTTTCGGGTAATCCGATGTCGATGTCGGCAGGATTGGCCATGTTAAACGCTTTATCTAAGGATAAAGATTTCTACCAAGTCTTGAGTAGTAAGGTGCAAAAATTAACCAGTGGTATTGTGGCAAAAGCCAAAGAATACAACATTGGCATGACCGCAAACGTTGTTGGCGGAATGTTCGGTCTATTCTTTACTGACTCTACTGCAGTGACGAATTTTCATGAAACGTCACAATGTGATGTAGAGCGCTTTAAAAAATTCTACCATCTAATGCTGGCAGAAGGTGTGTACATGGCGCCTTCTGCTTATGAAGCGGGTTTTGTATCGAGCAGCCATACAGATGAAGATATTCAGCGCACCATTGACGCGGCAGGGCGTGCATTTGCCAAACTCTAGATAAAACTCATGAATCTTGCGGTTGTTGAATCCGAGCTAAATAATGCATTTGAGCAGTTGGCAGATATTGGGCCGGCAGTTAGCGTGTTTGGCTCAGCCAGAATAGCCAACACCGACCCTTTGGCAAAGCAAGCTCAACAATTAGGCCGACGCTTATCAGACAATGGTCTTAATGTATTAACTGGCGCTGGTCCCGGCATTATGCAAGCGGTTAATCAAGGTGCATTTGCAGGAAAATCATTAAGCATTGGCTTGAATATTGAACTGCCTAAAGAGCAAAAAGCCAATCCTTATCTGGATAAGTGTATTATGTTTGAGCACTTTTTTACGCGCAAAGTGGTGCTGATTAAACAAGCTGATGTATGTATCTTTTTCCCTGGTGGGTTTGGCACTGCGGATGAATTGTTAGAGGTGTTAACCTTGGTGCAAACTAGAAAAGGTCGACAGGTTAAATTGTGTTTGTTTGGGCGTGATTTTTGGACGCCGCTAATTGAATGGTTTGGAACGCTGTCATCTTTAGGCTATATTAATCAGACAGATTTAGATTTATTCCACATCGTTGATACGGTCGATCAATTAATGGATTATATTAAGGAGTAGTAATGGCACTGGCAATTTTTGATTTAGATAAAACCCTAATTGGCGGAGACAGCGATTTTCTTTGGGGAGAGTTCATGAGTGAGATTGGTGTGGTCGATGAAAAAACCTATCAAATAAAAAACCAATATTTCTTTGATCAATATGCATTGGGAAAGCTTGATATTAACGAGTATCTAGAATTTTGCTTAGAGCCGTTGTCACGCAATAGTAGAGCTACTTTAGACGCCTGGCATCAGCAATTTATGCATGAAAAAATTGAGCCGATTTTACTACCTAAGGCACAAGCTGTTGTAGATCAGCATAAAGCTAAAGGCGACACCTTATTAGTGATCACTGCAACCAATAGTTTTGTTACTGCGCCCATTGTTAAGCGTTATGGGATTGAAAATCTATTAGCCACTAATCCTGAAGTTGAGGCGGGTGAATTTACTGGCAAAGTTAACGGCGAGCCTTGTTTTCAAACGGGCAAAATTACTCATCTTAACCAGTGGTTAACACAAACCGGTGAAAGCATGAAAGGGGCTTATTTTTACTCTGACTCACATAATGATTTACCCATGTTGGAACTGGTAGATCATCCTGTGGTTGTGCATGGTGATGACACCTTGTTAAGAATTGCTAAACAGCGAAACTGGCCAAGCCTAGATTGG
>NZ_JAQRMS010000097.1 GCF_028599055.1 Candidatus Thioglobus sp. | reverse complement strand
CAATTAAAATATCGATATTTTTGGCTTGTGCTGATTGGTAAGCATCAAAGATGACCGAGGCGGCATCAGCGCCTGTGCCTTGTGCAACGACCGTTATATCATTGCGCTCACCCCAGACTTTAAGTTGCTCCACTGCAGCTGCCCTAAAGGTGTCACCTGCTGCCAGCATCACTGATTTACCCTCAGATTGGAAGCGTTTAGCCAGCTTGCCAATGGTGGTGGTTTTGCCGGCGCCATTTACACCCACCACTAAAATGACATAGGTTTCATTGATATCGGTATTGAGTTGATTATCCTCAATCAACAATTTAGCCAACTCAGTTTTTAAAAATTCATAAACCCCATCAGAGTCTTTAAGGATTTTTCGTGAGGCATTTTGACGAACCGATTCTAAAACCTTATCAGTGGTACTAATGCCGATATCAGCAGTAATAAGCAACATTTCTAGCTCATCGAGTAAATCGTCATCGATGGATTTTTTACCCAAGAGTAGCGAGGCTAGCCCTGAGCCTAACTTTTTGCGAGATTTGAACAATCGCTGTTTGAGAGATTGGGTTTTTTCTATCTCAGTAGATTTGTCTTTTTTGAAAAAACTAAACATAATGAGTTATTTTACTGAAACTTTTTGTGAGTTTACGCCGTATAATGATTAGAATGAAAAAAATAATAGAACAGTATGTAACTGATGAAAAACATTATCTTGATCGTCGTGCGTTTATTAAAAAAAGTGCGGGGCTTGGGATTGGTTTAGCAAGTTTTTCTGCCTTCCCAAGTTTAGCAGAAGGGGTTGCGGGTGGTGGTTTGCTTGATCAAGTGATACCTACTAAATATGGCAAAGAACTAACGCCACACACGTTTAAGCAAATCACCAATTATAATAATTTTTATGAATTTGGCACCGGTAAACGCGACCCTGCTAAAAATGCTCATAGCCTAAAACCCAAACCTTGGCACATTCAAGTATCTGGTGAATGTGCCAAACCAGGGAATTATGATTTAGAAGATTTTATTGCACCTTATCAATTGCAGGAGCGTATCTATCGTTTTCGCTGTGTAGAGGCTTGGTCAATGGTTATTCCTTGGGTGGGTGTGCCTTTAGCAGAAGTAATCAAAACCTTTGAGCCCACTTCAAAGGCAAAATATGTGGTGTTTAAAACCTTGGTTGATAAGCAACAGATGCCTGGACAAAAACGTCCCATTTTAAATTGGCCATATATTGAAGGACTAAGTATTGCTGAGGCGATGAATCCACTAAGTTTTCTTGCAGTGGGTTTGTACGGAAAAACCTTGCCGAATCAAAATGGTGCACCGTTGCGCTTGGTAGTGCCATGGAAATATGGCTTTAAAAATATAAAATCTATTGTCTCTATTGAGTTTCACGAACAAATGCCAATTAATACCTGGCAAGATCAAGCCTCAAAAGAATATGGTTTTTATGCCAATGTAAACCCTAATGTAGATCATCCACGTTGGTCGCAAGCGCGCGAGAGAGTGATTGGTAGAGGTAGTTTTTTCTCACCTGAAAAACGCAAAACAGAAATGTTTAATGGTTACGGTGATGAGGTTGCACATTTGTATGCAGGGCTTGATTTAACCAAGAACTTTTAATTTTTTTATGCGTATTTTTTGGCAAAAAACCGTATTATTCATATTACTCTTTAGCCCTTTTTTATTACTTTTATCTGATATATTATCGGGCAATTTAATTGACCCAATTGAAGAGATTACCAATCCAACAGGGCAATGGGCACTTAGGTTTTTGTTGTTAAGTTTGCTTATTACTCCGCTGAATAAAATTCTGCCTTTTTCAATTATTAAATATCGGCGTATGATTGGGTTATTTAGTTTTTTTTATGCTTGTCTGCATTTGAGCATTTTTTTGATTGATCAACAATTCAACGTAGCCTTTATCTTTGAGGATGTGATGAAACGCCCTTATATTACCTTGGGTTTTAGTGCCTTTGTGCTATTGTTTTTATTAGCAATAACCTCTACCGATAAAATGGTGCGTCGTTTGGGTAAGCGTTGGAAAAAACTACACAAATCGATTTATGTAATTGCCATATTAGTGATAGTGCATTTTTATTGGCAGGCAAAATCAGATATGGACATTGAGCCGATGATATATGCACTGATTACATTACTGTTACTCAGTTTTAGAATCAATTGGAAAAAATGGCTAAATTAATCGCATTTATTGTTTTGTATACTCACACGTTGGCTTATGGCGTAATAGATGCAACGAAAGTCCACACAACAACGCTAAGTAATGGCTTAAAAATTATTGTTAAAGTCGATAGACGTGCACCGGTATTTATCTCCCAACTTTGGTACAAGGTTGGTGCAAGTGATGAATCTCAGCCGCTAACAGGCATCTCACATATGCTTGAGCACATGATGTTTAAAGGCACACAAAAGTATAAGGTGGGTGAGTTTTCACAGATTATTTCGCGCAATGGTGGTGATGAAAATGCCTTTACTTCGAAAGATTACACTGCTTATTATCAAAAAATGCATAACTCTAAATTAGAGTTGGCGATAAAAATGGAAGCGGATCGCATGCGTAACCTAACTTTCTCTAGCCGCGAATTGGAAAAAGAAAGACAAGTGGTAATTGAAGAAAGGCGCATGCGCGTTGAAGATAATCCTAATGCTAAAGTGTTTGAGCAGTTGCGTTTGATTTCTTATGGTGAATCGGGTGCGTATCATGCACCAGTCATTGGCTTTCAAGCGGATATTGAATCTTATCAATTAAAAGATTTGAGAGATTGGTACGAGACTTATTACGCACCAAATAATGCCACACTGGTTGTGGTGGGTGATGTGGATCCAGCTCAAGTAGTTGCTTATGCAAAGCAGTATTTTTCAGCGTATGCGTTTAACCCAAAGATTAGTCAACTTAAGGATAAGCCGCCAATTGCGTTGACTAAGCAGCATAAACAACTTAAATTAAAAGCCAAACTACCCTTGGTTACTATGGCTTTTCATGCGCCAAGTTTAAACAGTGCGCAGGACAAATCTCAGGCGTATCAGTTAGAAATGCTGGCTTACGTGTTAGATAATGGTTTGTCAAAAACACTGATTAGAGATCGTCAAATCGCCAGTAGTATCAGTGTTGGTTATCGATTGTATGATAAGTATCAGACACAATTTACCATTAGTTTTATTCCAGCTCAAGGGCTTGAAAACAAAACAGTTATAAATGCTATCAAACAGCAAGTGGCAGAGTTGATTAATAAGCCTGAGTTATTAACCGATGAAATAAGGCGAACCAAAGCGCAACTAGAAGCTAATTTTGTTTTTGAACAAGATCAAATATCCACTCAATCTTATTATTTAGGTATGCTTGAAACTGTGGGATTGGGTGTTGATAAAATGTTTGAATATGTAGATAAAATGAACGAAATAGTAGCTAAAGACTTATCAAAAGTTGCTAACTTGTTTTTAGATTTTAAGCAGATGAATCAGGTTGAATTAATTCCTCAAGCGTTATGATGAAATTTTTATTACTATTCATGTTATTAATTAGCAGCGCCCAAGCGCAGCTTAACATTGACCAGTGGCAAACACCTGAAGGTGCTAAAGTATTATTTACCCAAACCAAGGGCTTACCAATGCTTGATGTGGCGCTTAATTTTGATGCGGCCAGTAGTCGAGATGGTGATCAACACGGCTTAGCCACATTAACTAACACCTTAATTGGCACAGCAACGGATCAGCTAACTGAAGAGCAAATTATTAATGGGTTTGAGTCGTTAGGCAGTGAATTTTCAACGGCTAGTTTAAAAGATATGTCTATTATTTCAATGCGTAGCTTAACCCGGGAGGATGTGCTTAGAGGTTCATTATCTCTATTTAGCGATGTGGTGAGTCGAGTTAAGTTTCAACAGTCGTATCTCACACGTGAGAAAAAGCAAATCTATCAATCGATAGAGTCAGCTAAACAAAGCCCTGGGCAAGTGGCCAGTTTAAAGTTTAACGAATTAGTGTTTGCTGAGCATGCATACGCACACGCTAAAATTGGCAATAAAGAAAGTGTTAATGCTATTCAACTTCAGGATTTACAAGCGTTTTATCGTCAATATTATGTGGCAAAAAATTTAACCATCGCTTTGGTAGGCGACATTAGCAAGAGTCACGCTAAGCAGATTGCACGCCAAATTTCTCATGGATTAAACAGCGGACAAAAAGCTAAAACCAATCCAGTTGTCGAACCACTTTCCCAATCTAAACAACTGCATGTTAATTTTCCATCCAAGCAAACGCACCTGCTGATTGGTCAGACGGGCATCAATCGATCACATCCTGATTATCATGCACTGTATTTAGGTAACCATATCTTAGGTGGTAGTGGATTAACTTCAATGTTAAGTGACGAGATTCGTGAGAAAAATGGCCTGGCGTATTCGGTATCAAGTCGCTTAACCAAAATGAAGTCAGATGGTTATTTTTTAATTAAATTGCAAACTAAAAATTCCCAAACTCAGCAAGCTAAAA
>NZ_JAQRMS010000096.1 GCF_028599055.1 Candidatus Thioglobus sp. | reverse complement strand
CCCCTGATCAGCCAGTTAAAGATATTGCGCTGATGATGATTATGGAGCATATTAGTGGCGCCCCAGTGGTTGATGATGATAATAATTTGGTTGGTATTATTTCTGAAAAAGACATTTTGCAGCATATGTTTCCTAAACTTGAAGACATTATGAGTGACACACATTTTGATTTTGAAAACATGGAAACGAATTACAAAGATACTATGAACGCTAAAATTAGCGATATCATGACTGACGGTGTAGACAGTATTGATTTAGACATGCCTTGTTTAAAAGCAGCCTCAACCATGTGGTTAAGAAAATATCGAAGAATTCCAGTGACTCAAGAAGGCAAGTTGGTTGGCATTATTAGTATTGGCGATGTGCACCGCGCTATTTTCAAATCATGTATGACAGCTTAAACTTTAAGCTAAAATACCTTTCTTATGAATACAGCATTAAAAATCATCTTAGTTGATGAGAATACCGGTCGTTCTGCCATGTTGCGCAGAGCTTTACAAGATAAAGGTCATGAGGTTATTTGTCGTATGGCCAGTAGTGCTCAACTACAAGACAGTAATGAAATGACTCATGCTGATGTGGTGATTGTTAATGCCGATATTCCTGATGAAGAAGTATTTGCCAATTTGAGCGATGTTAACAATTCTAAGCCCAAACCAATTGTTATGTTTACTGAAGAGTCAAATTCTGAGATGGCTAGTTCTGCGATTAAATCTGGTGTCAATGCCTATATTGTGGATGGCCTAGAGGAAAATCGTGTGCAGCCTATTATTGATGTAGCGATGGCACGTTTTAGAGAGTTCCAAGCACTTAAAGATGAGTTAGATGCAACGCGCAACCAATTATCAGAGCGAAAAGCGGTTGAAAAGGCGAAAGGGTTGTTGATGACGCATAAATCTATCAACGAAGAAGAGGCTTATCAGTCATTAAGAAAAATGGCCATGGATAAAAACAAACGTATTGTGGATGTGGCTGAGAGTGTTATTAACGCCTTTGAATTGTTAGATTAAACTGCTAATTATTCAGGCTTTTTCTTAGAGGCATTACCCTCAAATTCTTCATCCATTTTTTCGAACTCTGCTTCGATCTTATCCATTTCAGCGTCAAATTCGTCATCATCCCAATCTTGCTCTTCAGTATCGTCTGTTGAGTGATCTTCGGTCGTTGATTGTTGCGCAGATGGCGAGTCATCAGGTGAATCAGACTCAGACTCTTTGCGGACAAAAAATGGCGCAAAAATCAGTCCAACCTCAAATAGTAGCCACATAGGGATGGCGATTAGTGTTTGTGAAATAATATCTGGTGGTGTTAGTAACATACCTAAAATGAATGCACCAATCACAACATAAGGACGGTTGGCTTTAAGTTTTTCAATGGTGGTTGCGCCAAACATAATAAGTAAGATAGTAGCAATAGGCACTTCAAATGCTACGCCAAACGCAAAAGAAACTTTTAGTACAAAATCTAAGTAGTATTGAATATCCGGCGTGAAGTCGACAATACTTGGGCCGATACTGGATAAAAAGCCAAAAATAACAGGGAACACAATATAAAACGAAAAAAGCAGGCCGGCGTAAAACAAAATAGTGGACGAAACCACCAAAGGCACAATCATTTGTTTTTCGTGTTGATAGAGTGCTGGCGCCACAAATTTCCAAATTTGATACAGTAGATACGGCATGGCAAGATAAACCGCCATAATCAGTGCCATTTTAAGTGGCGTTAAAAAGGGTGAGATGACACCAATGGCAATAATATTGCTACCCTGAGGCAAAACGTTAATAATGGGCGCAGCAATAAAACTATATACTTCATTGGCAAATGGAAACAAGCCAATAAAGATAACTAATATAGCAATAACTGAGCGTAATAGAATATCGCGTAATTCAATCAGATGTTGAACGAAAGTCATCTCTTTAGCATTCATCATTTTTTCTGATCAGTGTTGTGCTTAATGTCGTTTAAAGCGTCTTTGGTTTCGTCAAAGATTTCAACGATATTGGATTCTTTATCCATATCATTCATTTGTTTTTTAAATTGATCAATGTCGATTTCATCACTGACATCATCTTGAATTTTGGCAATAAAGCGCTTGGCTTTGCCGACGTATTTGCCAGCAGTTCTGGCAATACTGGGCATGCGCTCAGGGCCGACAATAATTAGAGTAATAATGCCAATTAAGGCAAACTCCCAAAAACCAACATCAAACATGGTTTATTTTTGCTTGTCTTCTTCTTTTACGGCTTTTACATCGATAATGTCATCTTTATTGTCGATTTTATCGTTTTCACTTTCTTTCATTGACTTTTTAAAGCCTTTAATAGCACCACCTAAGTCACCACCAATGTTTTTTAATCGTTTGCCACCAAATAATAGTAATACAATTACTAAAATAATAATTAGTTCAAAAGGTCCTGGCATCATAATTCTCTCCTAGTTTTTTATTTATTTCTATTGGCTTTTTCTTCTAACCCTGACAAGCCAAAGCGTCTTGATAATTCTTGCTCTATTTTAGCTATTTCTATGTCTTTGTGGCGTAGTAATACCAGTGTATGAAACCATAAGTCTGCTACTTCGTAAATAATTTTATCTTTAACGTCATCTTTAGCGGCCATAATGACTTCTGCTGACTCTTCGCCGATTTTTTTTAGTATCTCATCGGTGCCTTTTTGATATAAAGAGGATACGTAAGAGCTGTCTGAACTAGCATTTTTTCGATCTTCTAGAATACTTTCTAGTTGTTTGATAATATCATTCATAAATATCCTTTGGGTCTTTAATTACATCGGCTGTTGTTAGCCAGTTGTCATTATCTAATTTTTGGAAAAAACAAGAGGCGCGACCAGTGTGACAAGCAATGCCACCAATTTGCTCAATTTTAAGCAAAATAACATCTTGATCGCAGTCGCTGTAAATCTCTTTAATAAGTTGGCTGTGGCCAGACTCTTCACCTTTAAACCAAAGTTTTTTTCTAGAGCGCGAATAATAAACAGCTTGTTGTTTTTCAATGGTTAATGATAGCGCCTCTTGATTCATCCAGGCAAACATTAAAATTTCACCCGTTTGATAATCTTGTGCAATGGCTGGAATTAACCCTTGATCATCAAATTTAACCTGCTTCAATGCATCCATAGTGTGCGCTATTATTCAGCTAAAATGAATTAATTTTACCGCCACTATCACAATAGATGAGATTATTTGTTTTTAGCCTTTTTATTACATTTAACGCTTGGGCTAACCTTGAAAGTTTTTCATTAAATAGCGAGCACTCTCTCTATGTTGTTGACGGTGATAGTATTAGTCTGCAAATGCGCATAGCTGGTATTGACACACCTGAGCTTGGTCAAAAATGCAGAAAATCAAGTGCACAGATGGTTGATTGCGGGCGTATCGCTAAAAATCATTTAAAGCGATTGTTGCGTAGTTTGCCCGGTCAATTAACCATTGAGCCGTTAGGGCTTGATCATTATCAACGTGTGCTGGTTCGTGTTTACAAGGGCGGTGTTAATATCGGTGAATTAATGGTTGAATCGGGTATGGCGTTTTCTTATAAAGATACTTACCAGCAGGCAGAAAATTTGGCCAAAGCTGAACAGCTAGGATTTTGGAACTACCACACCCCGCCAATTGAACCGTACAAATGGCGCAAACTAAACCGCCATTAAGTTTTAGTGTATATTGCTGAATGATGGATATTGGAATCATCAATAAAATAATTTTATTTTGGGTAGTTTTTTTTATTACCCCTGGCCCAGTATGGGTTTCTATTATGGAGGCCACTAGAAACCTGCCTAATGCAAAAGTTTGGAATTTTTTTCTTAGTGTGTTTTTGCCAGTCAATCTAATCGTTCAATTCTCACAAGCTGTTATTTGTGTGTTACTTGTGGAGTTGGTGTTGCAGGTATTTGCCAATGTTGGGTTTTGGTTTTATATTTTGGGCGGGGCTTACATTTTATATTTAGCTTACAAAGTTATAAACAGTAAAAATAGCAACATTAATTTAAAACTAAATTTTTCAAATTTGGCAATAGTAATGGCACTTTCTCCAAAAATATGGCTATTGTTTCCATCTGGTGCAATCATTGCTACTCAGTTGGAGCTAGGAATAATGATGACTTCTGTGATTTTCGCACTTCTAATGTTGGTCATATCAAGTTTAATGTTTACCTTTTATGTAGCTCTTGGGAAGATGGGTACAAAATTATTGAAAGGCAATTTTTCCTATCTATCCTTTCTCTTATTAATATTATTTGCTTTATTTTTATTTTATGAGGCGATAAAATTGGCTTATTAAATATAAGCAAGTATTTTTAGAACTTTTCAAGGTATTCCCTAAACAAACAAAGGTGTTTAGTTTAATTCTAAACAACTGAAGTGAGTGTAGGGGATAACACAGAAAAAACTAAAAAGACGAAGCTTAACGTAGTGTGACTAACTCTTCTGCACTGGATGGATGAATCGCCACCGTATCATCAAACTGTTTTTTAGTGGCGCCCATTTTAATTGCCACGGCA
>NZ_JAQRMS010000095.1 GCF_028599055.1 Candidatus Thioglobus sp. | reverse complement strand
AGTATTCAACCAGCAGCTATGTTTTCTGAGCTAGCATTACAGTTTTTGCGAGCACAATTTGACCCTTCTTTCTAAATTATGTTTTGTCCCCCCTTTTGTATTGGTCAAGATAGCGGTCACTCTGTTGAATATATACTGTGCAGGGTTTTTTTTATAGTGTGTACCTTTGCTTAAATAGTTGATCGAGATTATAAAGGGGAGTTTGGGTCCCCTCAAAACTGGTTTAATCCTACCATTTCACTTATGTGAAGTGCTTGTACCATGTCAGGTAGTCCCGACCTTCTGTTCTGTGGCGGGTTTTGCGTTTTTTGGGTTGGATGAATTAGTGGTGGTGGTGATGGTGTGGAGTTGGTGGTATGGTGTGTTATATAGGGTAGCTACTGTTATCTACTTTATTGACTTAGTGGTGGTGGTGATGGTGTGGAGTTGGTGGTATGGTGTGTTATATAGGGTAGCTACTGTTATCTACTTGATTGACTTGGTGGTGATGGTGTGGAGTTGGTGGTATGGTGTGTTATATAGGGTAGCTACTGTTATCTACTTGATTGAATTAAGTTATATCGTGGCGGTCAGTTTTATTAGTGGAGGAAACCGGAGGACCCGGAGAAAACCATTGACCTGTCTCACGTTACTAACACACTTTATCATATAATGTTGTATGGAGTACACCTCGTCATGGTCGGGATTCGAACTCACAACTTTAGAGTTGATAGACACAGATTGCACAGGTGGTTATAAATTCAACTACCACACGACCACGACAACCCCTGTTTAATCTGGTACTTGGCTGATATTGATGATTATCTGTGTGTTCTACCAATGTTGTTTGACTGGTATTTTGGAGAAGTAGACTTTGTAAATATTTTGCTATTCGTCTTAGCCAGAATCTGACCAAAATGTCTTACTTATTAATAAACTAGCATGGCCTTTTGAAAATATGTCAAAACTGTAAATTGTAACTGTTGATGACTTATGGCTCACTTTCTTTCTTTTGCAGCTTAAATGGTGTTCCCAAAAGACAGATGAAAATTAATGTTTGGGAGGAATTTTAATACGTACATAATATCAACGGAACATCTATACATGATAAAATAGTAGGAATATGTTTTCTAAAGCTTTAATATAATACGCCATACTGCTTTCTTTCGTCTGAATCTTTGAATTCATGAGGTAATAGGATATTATAATGCTACATTCAAACATAATGAGATATAATTAGAGGTTGAAGTGATTGAAGACAGTACAACCATCTTTGTCGTCATTATCTACCAATCATTTATTAGTGTGTTACAGAATAACAAGAATGGTCATCAGAAAATCACACCGTGCTTACATTGCTTGTACACTGATCATTTGTTGTTGTATGTTTGTGTTTATGTATGATAGTATTAGAACATCAAAATCTGCAATAATAGTGGAAAACATTGCCAATAGAATTTTAAACAGCAATTTACACTATTCATTTCCACTACAGTCTTGGATTTTCCCCAAGCTGTCGGAAAAAGAACGAATTTTAATATTTTTTGGGACACGACCGGAAGTTATTAAGATAGCTCCTGTTATTCAAGAACTTAAAAAGTCTACCCACTTTGTTGTTACTACTATATTTACAGGACAACATGCAGAGATAATACATCCCTTTCTAACACTGTTCAATATAAATGTCGATATATGGTTTAACAATACCCTTGAAAAGGGTCAATCGTTAAACATGTTAGCGGGGAAATTGTTCATTCAAACTGATCTTCTACAGTCCGAGCCGAATGATATTTGGATGATACAAGGGGACACAACTTCTGCTATGGTAATAGCGACGGTAGCATTTCATAAGAAATTACGTATAGCACACGTAGAGGCGGGGCTTCGTACATTTAATATGTATTCACCTTTTCCGGAAGAATTTAACCGTAAAACTATATCTTCAATAGCAACATATCACTTTGCGCCAACAGAAAATAACCGTAGAAATCTAGTAAATGAAGGAATTGACAATTCTCGGATTTTTGTGACCGGAAATACTGTCATTGATTCTGCTAAATACCTCGAACTGTCTAATAAAACAAAATATCCAAAAGAGTTGAATGGCCGACATGCGGATGTTTTAGTTCTTCTTACAATTCATAGGCGAGAAAATATTGGTAGAATGGACCGTTTATACAACTCAATTGCATCTGTTAAATGTGCAAAATGTTTATTTGTCGTTCCCGTTCATCCAAATCCACATGCCACCAAGTCTGCACGAACTATCTGTAGTCGGGACTCTAGATTTCTGTGTATTTCACCCTTACCTTACGAAGAACTTCATTGGATGTTAAGTCATTCACAATTTATATTAACTGATTCGGGTGGAATACAGGAAGAGGCAACTTGGTACAACGTACCAACACTAGTTCTAAGAAATGATACTGAGCGAGGTGAAGCGATAACAGCTGGCATTGCCAAACTTGTTGACGAACTAACAATAAAACCAAGTATGACATATATCATAGAAAATATCAACAAAAGAAAAAATAATAAATTATTTCCGTATGGAGACGGGAATGCAGCCGAACGTATTTGTAATATTTTACAAACTAATAAACTTCCGACTGCAAGCATCACAATACGGTCTATTGTGAACAAAATCAACGCATCAAATGTTCATCAAGTAGAAATAAGTGCTAATTATTTCGATCGATTTAAATACAGTTTTAAGCCATCAATTGCTGTAGTCCTACAAGTGTTTAAGCGTAAAACACTACACAAACAGTTAGAAGCTGCTTCTAAACAAACACTGATACCCACTACGATTGTCGTCGTTCAAAATGGTTTCTA
Source organism: Candidatus Thioglobus sp. (assembly GCF_028599055.1). GTDB lineage: Bacteria > Pseudomonadota > Gammaproteobacteria > PS1 > Pseudothioglobaceae > Thioglobus_A. The sequence continues at coordinate 1,721 of NZ_JAQRMS010000095.1, read as the reverse complement.
TGTAAATTTAACGGCAATAATACAACAGTTCCGAAGACAGCATCCAGATATTGAATTACAACATATAGCTTCAAGTAAAAATCTACGATTTCATGGCAGATTTCACATTGCTTACATGCTAGAGGAAGATTATGTATCTGTTTGGGATGACGACATGCTACCAAGAACCGAATGGCTGGCATATTGTGTGGAGTATTCTAGGACACATGGGCATGGGTTAGTTGGTGCTAATGGAAGAACATTTGAAAGCGTCGATCTTGCTACAAATAAAGTCATTCAAAGACAATTAACTGGACAAAATGATTTTGTCGGCCATACTTGGACATTGCCGAGAGTATATCTTAGATATTATTTGAACATGGAACCAGTTTCACGTTACACTGGTGAAGATGTACAGCTTGCATATGCATTGCAACAATATGGAATTAATTCATACTTGCCGCCATTGAAAGGTGAGAAATCAGCTCCAGATATTAAAGAAAGTATAGACCCTAATGCGTCTTTCAGAACCAATCAAGCACCAAGAGAGTTGTTATTTTGTACGCTTTTAAGACACAATTTCAAATTTCTGCGATGTAAAAATTGTAGCGATAAGAAGGTTCTAGATAAATGCATTGAACAAGCTGAAGCATCAGCAGTAAGCATAGTGAGAGACGTGTTAAATTTAGATAAGAAAAATAATGTATATGCATGGTCATGAAATACAAGTTTAAAAGTGCATTTTTATTTAATATATTGGAATGCTAAACCAATCAAACGTCTTTAAATAATAATGTTCAGCTACGACTTGTTAAAGTCAACTATTGTATTATGAGACGGCAACACAGAAAATGTGCTATGAAAATGCTATGCACTTGACACTTGTTTTACAAGAATTGTTTTTGTCCCCTATGGAAAATATTCTTGCTCTGTAATGAGTTTTCCAACTTTTTTAAAGTTATATTTGGAATACGTTAAGTTCTTAAAAAATGTCATGATGTTAAACTTAGAAGAATCAACTTTAAATAAAAGATGGAGTAGGGGTGGGGGTGGAGTCTCTTTCAAAATAGTACTCTGCTGTACAACTGTCATTTTTGTTTCTTTGTCCAATTATTTATTTTGAATTTGTCTAACTTTGTTCATTGACTTAGTCATATTAATTATTTGTATTGTATTGTATTGAGTGCAGAAATGGTGTACTGAATAGTATTATTTGTCTTTAATTGTTTACTTGTTCATCTTTTTATAGGAAAGGATTTGTATAGGCTTAGCCTGTTATCCAATCCTTTTGATTTACTCAATAAAATGTTTGACATGAAACAAATGTCAACTTTTCCTAAAATTTATACCTACAATTGTGTGTTAATATATATTGACACTACTACATTTTTGGTGTTTAACACGTTCACTGCTTGTATACCTGTTTTGTCCCAGTATATTTTTTTAGCTACTGTTATAGTGACAACCGGAACATTTTAACCGTAATGAAAGGGGGAGGTTTGGCGCCATAAAATCGATTCAAACTACCATTTCTTTGTAAGTGCTTGTACCAAGTCGGAATCATTACGGTTTTCCCAGTTTTCCGGTTGTTGACTAATTTTGTCTGTTTTGTTTGATTATGAGTTTTGAATGTCCCTTTGGAAGATTTTTCGGAGTTCGGTAATTTGTTATTACCCTTATTTCAACAATATTTCAGCTATATCGTGGCGACCAGTTTTAGTGGTGGAGGAAGCCGGAGTACC
>NZ_JAQRMS010000094.1 GCF_028599055.1 Candidatus Thioglobus sp. | reverse complement strand
TTACAGGGAAAATGCAAGGCTCGAGAGAGATGATGAAGAAAAATGCCAAAAATTTAGGTATTCAAATTGCATCCAGTGTCACTGGTAAAACAGATTATTTAGTAATTGGTGATAAAGTTGGACAAAAGAAAATCCAAGCAGCTGAAAAATTAGGGCTAACCATTTTGAGCGAGCAAGATTATTTGACGATGATTGGCAAATAACAAGTGTATGAATATTTCAAATTTAATTAGTAAGCAAAAAAAAACCTTTTTAACTGATTAGCTAGACGAAAATCTATACTTTAAAACTGGCAGTCTTAATGTCATGAATATTACCTTCGGTCTAAGTGTTTCTTGTGATGGAAATCATCACTTGTCTGTTTAAGATTTTTTAGAAAACTTTGAATGCGATATTTTTATAATATTTTTTTGACTTTTATCGCCAAGTAATATATTTAGTCATACCATAGTTCCAAATAGAGCCAATCACTGCGCCAATCAAGCCTGATAAATACCAAGCAACATCTAACTTAAATAAAAACTCTGCTAAAGTAATATTAATAACAAAGCCAATTGAACAGGCAAGGTAAAAACTCAAAAGTCCTTTGAAAAACTTAAATCCAGTCAGTCTTTTATCACTATAAGTAAAAAGGTTGTTAAATATATAGTTGTTAGTCATTGCGACCAACGTAGCCATACTTTGAGCGATTAAAAATGAATAATCGGTAAAATTTAGCAAGCCTTTTAATACAACCAGATGCACCAATACACCACTCAAACCAACCAATATAAACATCATAAAACGCAGTGGAATAAAACGACCAATACTCTTGTCAAGTAGTAATAGTAAATATTCCCATACCACAATAGGTTCTAATTTGCTTTCACCTTCGGTGCGTTTACGCATTTGGTAAGGCAATTCAATAAGTTTAGGCGGGGTTTTGGCTGATGCCACCAAATCAAGTAAAATCTTAAATCCAATAGCAGATAGTCGTTCTACATTTTGTTCAAAAAAAGCTCTAGAAAGCATAAAAAAACCACTCATTGGGTCGGTTAATTTGGTTTTTAAGATTCGGTGGCTAAGTATCGTAGCAAAGCGACTAACCTTAACTCTATTTAAAGCCAACTCTCCAGTGCTACCACCACCAACAAAACGACTGCCAATCACCAAGTCTAAGTTATCTTGTTTAATGCTGGCAAACATCCTAGGGATAATGCCTTCATCATGTTGCAAGTCCCCATCCATTACCAAAAAGTAATCTGCACTGCTAGAGAGTATGCCTTCAATCACAGCAGAGGATAATCCACGTCTTCCTACTCGTCGTAAAACACGAACATTGTTCCAGTCTTTTGATAATTTTTGTACTTGTTGATAAGTTTTATCAGGAGAGTTGTCATCAACAAAGATGATTTCCCATGTTATGCTTTTGTCAATGGTGTTGTGTAACAACTCAATCAACGCTTTGATATTGCCGCTTTCATTGAAGGTGGGGATGATAATGGAGAGGTCTAGGGGCATTGAGATTTTAATTGGTTTACTATTGCTATTTGTACTTTTATTTTATACTTTTGTGCTTGTTTAAGTGCAGCTTTAGCTTGTTTGCATTGTTTTAAAGCAATTAGGGCTTGTATCTTTATATTGTGAGCTTGAACGTCTTTAATATTATATTCAATAATTTTACCAGTATCTTTTATGGCTTTTTGGTATTGCTTAAGATTATAGAAAATAACAGCACGATTGCTATAAGCCTTAACATGGTTATCAGGGTGTTGTTTAATAATTCTACTATAAAAAATAATGGCTTTATTAAAATACTTCATAGCTTGTTGGTACTTTTCTTGCTTAACTAATGATTCGCCATAATTTTGGTGATTTACAGCTAAGTTTAGTATTGCATAACTTGGCGTTATTTCATAATCAACACTGTGAGACCATAGTGTCATTCCATTTTGCCAAATCGGAATTTGCCTAAATACCGATAAAGTTGTAAAAAATACCAAAACACTGAGTATTAAACCTTGCCAGTGTTTTTTATCAGTGTTGGCAATCAGTGTTGCAACGAACAAAGCTACCCCAATCATAGCAAAATACAAATATCGATCTGCGACTAAAGAATATCTTTGAAAGGCAAAACTAACCCAACCTGAGGTAACAAAAAACCCAACAACAAACAACACACCGGCAAATACCAATAAGGGTTGTTGTTTACGTTTTATCCACAGTAAGTAACCCAAACCAAGTGGCAAGAGTGCTAGGGGGTAAAACCACCATTGGCTACTAATAAATTTTGGCGAAAGGGTGTAAGATGTACCTAAATGATAGGGATAAATTAACTTATATAGATAAAAAACAATACTGTCTAACCAGGCAAAGGGGCGCTGCCAAATTTCTATTAAGTATTGAGAGAAGTTTTCACCATATTTAGATTGAATAGAGTGAGTAACAACAATAACAAACAAAGCAATAAGTGCAAATGGTAGGGTTTTACTAAAGTTTTCACCCAACCTAAACTTATAGTGGAAATGATTAATAACCAATACAAACGCCACCAAGGTAATCGCAGAAGGTTTGCTTAGTAATGCTAAAATAAACAGTACCAAAGGCAGAAAACCAAACTTTGTTTGATTTTTTAAATATAAATATAAGGCCGATAATGAAAAACAAAATGCTAGTAGCGTTCTAAACTCACTTACCCAAGCTACAACTTCAACTTGAATGGGATGCAATAGAAAAAACAGTACCCCAACCAATACTGCCCATTTGTTGATTACAAACTGCCTAAGTACAGTAAAAACCAACAAACCATTAACAATATGCACCACAACATTGGTTAAATGTAGAACGCTATTAAGCGGCAATGATAATAGCTCTGCAAAAGATTTAAGTACACCCCAAAATAAATAACTTATTGGGATATACATGCCAAAATAAGACTGAGTGAACAACTGCCAAAAATTTGTCCACGAGGGTGATGTAACAAAAGGGTTTTTTAAATGTCCAATAGGGTCACCATTGTCATCCCAAACAAATTCAAAATCATAAACTTGCCAGTAAATCAGCAGTGGTAGAAAGATTAAAAGCGCCGTGATTATTCGATAATCAGACTGTTTAAATAAATCTGTAAACCGCATATTTAATATTGGTGTCTTGCGTTGCATTTTTAAATATTACCTTAAGTAAGCCCAGACTTGGCGAATTTAACTCATAAATGCACCACTGCTAATTGACAAGCGTCCACACCCATTGTTGCTTAAAATACCGGATAAGGTGTTTTTTAAATCCCAAACACTTCTATGGTCAAGAATTGAATTAACAACAATTTTAACATCATACTGTTTGTACAAGTTCAAAAAACATATTGTATTTATACCCTTGGGTGCTTTGCCTGTTTTAAAAAAAATAAAACCTGCAAATTCAAAGAATCAACTGGAAAGCTAAAGGCCTAATTAAAATAGCCAATTTAGCCTATGAATTAGACAATATGAGTAAATCTGCAAGTGACAAATACAAAGCTCTATGCTCTTGGAAGCGTGAAGCCTGCCCTTGGGATATAAGCATGGATTAAATGCTACTATAGATGCTTTTAGCATCGGTAAATGCACACTTTATACTGGAGAGGCAAGCTAAAATCTGGTGCTAGATTAGCCTTGAACAATGGCAATAGAACGCTTAAGGCTAAACGCAAAAGACAGTGGGATAAAGACATTGTTGATAAGGTTAAGCATCTCAGGCAAACTTACCCAAACCAAGGCAGAAGATAAACTCTACCCATTGCCTAAAGACTTTTGTTCCAAGCATAATATACTTTGCTCATCGGTATCAAGTATTGGCAGAATGATCAGTGATGACAAGGACAAGATGCGGGTGTTTTCAGTCAAAATTAACCATTTTGGCAAACGTACTAAGCTCAACAGAAAAAAGCAATCAGAAAGCCAAAAGACTTCAGCGCCCAATACCCTGGGCATTGTGTGGCACTTGATGCCATTGAGAAGCGTTTAAATGACTTTAAGCGCTACATTCTGACTTTTGTTGATCTCTACACCCGTTTTGCTTTTGCTTACGCTACAGATAAGCACACTGCACTAGAGGCTGGAAGGTTTTTAACCAACATTAAGGCATTATTCCCTTTTGAGATGCAGCACATCTTAACTGACAATGGCTCAGAATTTAAAAAAGAGTTTGATGAGCAAGTGGACAATCATTGGCATACCTATCCACGCACCCCTAAGATGAATGCCCATTGTGAACGGTTTAATCGAACACTGCAAGATGAACTGATTGATTACCATCTTTATGACTTAGAGAACACAGATGAATTTAACGAGAAAATGAGTGATTATCTGTTTTGGCACCCCAAGGGTATTTGCTCGCTACGCTCTTGGGCATATAACGCTAAAAGCGCGCATTATTCACTTGGGCAAATAGCACCAATTGAATACATTAAAATGAATGAAAAGAAATATAGGAAAAAGTGCAATATGTTGTGGACGCATACATTAAGTTGTATTTATTTATTAAAGCGGTTATAATTCTCAGGAGTTAGACCCAAAGGCGGGATTTAACAACAAACATAGACGTTTATTTAGATTCTCTTCATTGAGTATTTGAATAAGC
>NZ_JAQRMS010000093.1 GCF_028599055.1 Candidatus Thioglobus sp. | reverse complement strand
ATGCCGTCGGGTGCTGCATCTGATACAGCTTCAGCCACCTCTGAAGGTATGTTCATTGGATTAAACATGTTGGGGCCAAAAGCCAATGCGCTGGTGCCTAAACTCAAACTTGTGCCAAGCACTAAGGCGTTAATTACTTAATTATTCATTTTTCTACTCTCCTCTATTGATAAAAAATCTTATTCAAGCTTGATAATGCGCTATTATGGGATAATTAAAATAATTTAAGTTAATTAATAAAGCCCATGTTGAAAAAAATCCTAACCACCGCCGTAGCGATTACCGCACTTAACGCTCAAGCTGACATTGACATTGTTGACGGCAATAAAATGCTCGAATCAGTTAACAAACAGATTGTTAACATTAATACTGCAGAGTTAGACAAAATCTTAAACGAAGATCCAAACGTTGTTTTGATTGATGTGCGCTCGCCTTTCGAACTAAACTACACTGGCACCATCAAACGTGGCCAAAATGTCAATATTGTTCGTGGCTGGTTAGAGTTTCAAATTGCCGACCACGTTAAATCAAAAGACACGCCAATTATTGTTTATTGTGGACGTAACTTACGCTCGCCACTTGCTGCCAAAACCTTAGAAAACATGGGCTATACCAATGTGAAAAATTATGCCGATGGGTTTTTCACTTGGAAAGAAGAGTTTAATCCTGTCAGAATTAGTGATTATGAGCCGAACAATATCCTATACAGATTGCCAATAGAAGTGGCTGATAATGTTTACTCTGCGATTGGCGCCACGCAGCCTTATACTTACGAAAACGCCTATCATAATAACAACCTATCTTTCATTGTTACCACCGATGGCGTACTGGTGTTTAATGCTGGCGGTAGCTATTTAGTGGCTAAAGCCTTGCACGAAGAAATCAAAAAAGTCACTGATCAACCGGTTAAATACGTAGTATTAGAAAACTCACAAGGCCATGCAATCCTTGGCTCTAATTATTGGAAAGAGCAGGGTGCGATTGTTATTGCTCATGTTGAGGCTGACAAAGAAATCAAACACCGTGGCGAAGATATTTTGGCTCGTGCCCAGCGTGTGCAAAAAGATAAGCTGATTGGTACAAAACTAATCAGACCAGACCTAACTTTTGAAGAAAAAATGAACTTGCCAATGGGTGATACCAAAATAGAGCTTATGAACATTGGCGCATCGCATTCACCTGATGATATTCAGCTATGGTTACCAGAGCAAAAATTACTTATTAGTGGCGATACCGCTTTTAATGAACGCATGCTGCCAATCTTCCCACATACAAATGCGGCCGCTTGGATTGAAACTTGGGACAAAATTGAAGCGCTAGAGCCAGAAACTATTATTCCTGGCCATGGTGAGCCAACTGATTTAGCAACTGCCACTAAATTTACTAAAGATTATTTGGTCTTTATGCGTGGTGAGGTTGAAAAAGTACTAGATGATGATGGCGGCTTGTATGAAGCCTACAATATTGATCAATCAAGGTTTAGAGATCGCGGCACTTACCGAGAGTTGCACAAGCAAAATGCAGAGCGAATTTTTAAACAAATGGAGTTTGAATAGATTTTATTTAGTGAATTAGATTTAAATAACTCTGATAACGCATTGGATTAATAGCGCCAGTTTCAACGGCGGTTTTAATGGCGCATTTGGGCTCGTTAATGTGCGCACAATTGCGAAATTTACACTGGCCAATAAAAGGTTTAAATTCTTTGAATCCGCTAAGAATTTCTTTGTCGGTTAGCTCATCTAATTGAAACTCTCGCACACCGGGAGAATCAATTAAATCACCACCTGAAGGGATGTGATAAAGCGTGGTGTTAGTCGTTGTATGCTTACCGAGTTTACTCTTGGTTGAAATCTCATTCACACGCAAATTTAAATCAGGAATTAGCTCATTAATGAGTGAAGATTTTCCCACGCCTGATTGGCCTAAAAAGATGTGCGCTTTGTCATTAAGCTTGGCTTTAAAGTCAACTATATTGGTTTGTGCTTTTACACTTAGGAAGCTGACGTTATAGCCGGCTGATTCATACATAGAAAAGTCACGTTTAACTTTATCCATGTTGTCTGATAATTCAATTTTATTTACAACAATATTAATGGGCAAATTAGCATTTTCGGCCACTACTAAATACCGATCAATTAACTCAAACTGATAGTGCGGCTCAATCGCCACCACTAACCAAAGCTCATCAATATTTGCAGCAATCAGTTTTTGTGAACGTGTGAGTGAGTTATCACGCTTAAGTAGGGCGGTAACCACGCCTTCGCCATTATCAGTAGGTTGAAACAGCACTTGATCACCTGCGACAGACAGCTCGATATTGCGCCTGCCGGTACATTGAAACAGCTCACCATTACACTCTACCAACAAGCGCTGACCATAGCGAGTAATTACTAAGCCCGTCTTGGCGTTATCAGTATCCAGTTCAAGATCAGAACTATCATCAGCAGCACGATTGGCGCGAGCAATACGCTCAGCTTGGATTTTTTCAATACGCCATTTTTGGCGTCGTGTTAAAGACACCTTAAAAGATATTTATTCTTTAAATTTATAGTATTTAGTATTTAAGTAATCCAATACAGCTTTTTCTTCTTCAGGAAACCAGCCTAACTCAAAATTTGAAGCACACATGCTGACTTGTCTGCGCAAATCAAAATGAGTGCTCATTTTTGAATTGTCACGCGTGTAGAAGCTATCGTCATGGGTTACTAGATGGCAAGCCACACAAGATTCATCGTGCAACTCTTTACCTTCTTCATTGGCGATAGTAGTTGTGCTAGCCAGTAGGGCAGCGGTTAATAATAATGCTTTCATAGTTTTCTCTCCGTTAGGCTTTTAGTATACCATTTATTGGTCAAAAAAGAAAAACTCGGTATTTAAAAACTCAGTGGTATCTTCAATATCTTGAGTATTCCACTCCAGTTGAAAATGATTGCTACAAGCTTCAACCATGTGACTTACTTCTCTTTTGCTAGTCATCTCATTCCAACCTAAAGATTCATACGGTGTATGGTGGCACTTGGCACAACTTTCATCATATAAAAGTTTGCCATCATTAATGTTGGGCGCAGCCCAAGTTAAAGTGGGCAATATTAATAAGGTTAATAAGTTAACCCTCATTAGCTTTTAGGTGTGCAATGCGAATCGAGGCTGAAGGATGCGAATCATGAAAGGCAGAGTAAAGCCTATCCGGTGTGAGTGTAGAGGCGTTATCGCGATACAACTTCACTAGGCTAGAAACCAAATCATCGGCATTGGTGTGTTTAGCGGCAAAGCTATCCGCCTCAAATTCATGCTTACGCGACAGGGCATTACTGATTGGAGCAATGAAAAAACTAAACACCGGCATAATCAACATAAACAAAATCAACGCCGTATGATTTGACGGTGTGTCAATACCAAGCCCGTGAAAAAACCAAGGTTGGTTAATCAAATAACCCAAAAGCGCTAAACCCAATAAAGACATACCAAACGAGGTAATCATGTGCTTGCGAATGTGCTTATGATGAAAATGCCCCAGCTCATGCGCAAGAATTGCCTCCACTTCCTGATCATCCATGCCGTCAAGCAGTGTGTCAAAAAACACAATACGCTTGTTTTTACCAATGCCGGTAAAGTAGGCATTGCCGTGTGAGGAACGCTTAGAGCCGTCCATTACAAACACGCCGTCACTTTTAAAGCCAGTGCGTGACAGTAAATTATCAATTTTGTCTTTCAGCTCAAGATTGTCCAATGGCTTAAATTTATTGAATATTGGCGCAATGTAGCTTGGATAAGCCCAAAACATCAACAGTGAAAAACTGGTTAATACCAGCCAAACATAAGCCCACCAATACTCACCCATTGCACCCATTAAATACAAAATGGCATAAATTAGCGGCAAGCCAATAATCAGCATCAAGATAAATTCTTTAAATAAATCATTAACAAAGGTGCTAGCGGTCATTTTATTAAAGCCAAATTTTTGCTCCAACACAAAACTGCGATAAATACTAAAAGGCAAGTCAATCACACTGGCGATAATCATCAAACTCATGATAAAGCCTACCCCTGGGTAGAGTGTATTATCGGTAATCCCCATCCAGACATGATCTAGCCAATTTAGCCCGCCGCCGAGTGTCCAAGCAAGTAATACTAGCGTTGAAAATATCACCTCAAAATGATTAACCAATAGTTTGGCTTGCGTATATTCAGCCGCTTTTTGATGTTGCTCTAGCGTAATTTTTTCACTAAATTCAGCAGGAACACTAGCAAATGAACCAGCTACCGCTTTATCTTGTCGCAAGTTTAGCCAAAGTAGGGTGATAACGTAGGCTAACGTCGCCACTAAAAATACTAACGTAAAAATATTAAATTCCATGACTCTCCCAAGAATCTTGATTGTAATAATGGGTTATTTTACCGCTATTTACGATATTTCCGAAATTTTTGTGTTTGGTCTTAAAAGGTATTATAGGCAAGGCCTATAATACCTTTTAAGCTTATTTGTAAAATTTCTAATATTTTGTTATGGAAAAGACATATAACAAAAAAGTCTGAAAAGGGTTGATGCAAAAGGAGAGAAATGCAAAAAAAAACGATTGTAGAGAAAAAGTAACAAATTGTAACAAAAGGCAATATTTTTGTTGTTAGTGTGTGATTGTAGTGTATATTTAGCACTTTATAATTATTCTTAGGGAGTAAGTATG
>NZ_JAQRMS010000092.1 GCF_028599055.1 Candidatus Thioglobus sp. | reverse complement strand
ACGGCAAAGCACCAACTTTATTTGAAGGCTCTGATCAAATTTTGCGTGATTTTATCAACATCGAAGATGTCGTTCAAGCCAATATTAAAGCTTGCAGTCCTAAGGAAAATGGCACTTATAATGTTGGCACAAGCAACCCAAGAAGCTTTCAAGATATTGCTGATATTTTGCAAACTGAGCTGGGTACAGATTTGGGCACTAACTATATTCCAAACCCTTATGATGGCTACCAGATGCACACCCAGGCGGATATTGGCACTTCTCAAACCAACTTAGGCTTTGAGCCAGTCATAAGCTTAGAAGATGGTATTAAGGCTTACATTTCTGATATTAAACGCTTACATGGCACCGATATCTCATGATTGATTTGCAAGGAAAATCACCAAAATTATTAGTCATTGGTGACCTAATGATCGATCATTACCTTTGGGGCTCGTGCGAGCGAATTTCTCCTGAAGCACCTGTGCAGGTTGTTAATGTAAAAAGTGAGAGTGCGGTTCTTGGCGGTGCGGGCAATGTTATTAATAACCTCAATGCACTTGGTGCTCAGGTTGATGTAATTAGTGTTGTTGGTGGTTGTGAGATATCCGATGAACTCAAAAAATTACTTAACAATATCAACGTTAGTTCTAAATATCTAATCACTCAAAAAGATCGCATCACCAGCAAGAAAAGCCGGATTATTGCCGCACAACAGCAAGTGGTGCGTTACGATCGTGAGAGTACTGATGAAATTAGCAGTGAATCACAAAAACTTATTTTGACGTCTTTTAAGAGCATTATTAATAATTATGACGGTGTTTTATTGTCAGATTACGGAAAAGGCGTATTAACATTTGAACTTACACAAGCCATAATTACACTGGCAAATAAAAATGATAAAAAAGTATTAATCGACCCAAAAGGCTTAGATTATTCAAAATATAAGGGCGCTTATTTACTCACGCCAAATAAAAAAGAAGCCAGCGAAGCAACACAAATTAACATCAAAGATGATGCAAGTCTAACCCAGGCAATTACCCAATTAAAAGATGAATGCGATTTAGATGTTTCACTGATCACCCTTAGTGAAGATGGTGTGGCAATTTATGATAACGATTTGCGCACCCGCCCTACCGTGGCTAGAGAAGTGTTTGATGTTACAGGTGCAGGCGATACCGTGCTTGCCTCATTGGGTTTCGCCCTAGCTTATGGATATGAGATTGATGATGCGGTAGAATTTTCAAATCTAGCTGCTGGCGTTGTTGTAGGCAAAATTGGCTCCGCTACTGCCAGCTTAAATGAAATTATTGAATACGAATCAAGCCTTAATAAATCAACTAGCGATGAACATATTAAAACTCTAAGTGAGATTGCCGCGCTAAGTGAAGAGCTAAAAGCTAGAAGCAAAAAAATTATCTTTACTAATGGCTGTTTTGATATATTACATGCAGGGCATGTGCGCTACTTAGAAACCGCCAAAAGCTATGGCGATGTATTAATCTTAGGGTTAAATTCTGATCGCTCAGTTAAAGCATTAAAGGGCGAAGGCCGCCCAATTAACACGCAAATGGATAGAGCCTATATATTAGCAGCACTTGAGGCGGTTGATTATGTCGTGGTATTTGACAAAGACACACCTTATGAGTTGATTGAAGCGATTAAACCGCATGTGTTAGTTAAAGGTGGTGACTATGAAGGCAAAGAAGTAATTGGGCAAGACATTGCTGATGAGCTAAAACTGGTACAATTTGTAGATGGCAAAAGCACCACCAAAACCATTGAAAAAATACAAAAATCATGAAATCTATTATTGAAAATGAATTCGCCGAACATTTAAAAGTAGCACAATCAATGTCAGCTTTAACAGACAAAGTTGAAACTGCTGCCCAATTGTGTATTGATAGCCTTAAAAATGGTGGGAAAATTCTATTCTTTGGCAATGGTGGTAGTGCAGCCGATGCGCAGCACATTGCTGCAGAATTGGTTGGACGATACAAAGTTGAACGCAGAGGATTGCCTGCTATTGCAGTAACAACCGATACCTCGGCACTTACCTCAATTGGTAATGATTACGGCTATAACCACGTGTTTGACCGCCAAGTAGAGGCGTTAGCCAATAAAGGCGATGTGGCCATTGGCATTAGCACGGGTGGCAGTAGTAGTAATGTTATTAGCGCATTAAAGCTTGCAAAAGAAATGAGTTGCAAAACTATTGGCTTTAGTGGCCGAGATGGCGGTGAAATGAATACTATATGCAATGTTAACTTAGTCGTGCCCGCTGAGGATACACCACGCATTCAAGAAATGCACATTGTCATTGGACACACTATTTGTCATCTTATTGACTTAGCGTTTAAAGACTAGTTTAGCTGTTTAACCGCATCTAGCACATCTACTGCTTTGATCAGATTCATGCAATCATGATGCTCTAGTGGGCAAGTGCGTTTCATGCAGGGCTGACAATCTAAATTCTTTTTAACGATAATGCTTTTTTCGTTCATCCATTGCGAAGTTTCATCATCTTTGGTAGGGCCAAAAATTGCCACTGTTGGCACTTGAAAGGCAGCAGCCACATGCATAGGCCCACTATCACCCGTAATAAATAAATCCAAATTTGATATTTTGCTAATCAGCTCTGGAATGGTGGTTTTTCCTGCGAGATTTTGATAATTCGTTATCCTGCTATCAATAAGCCCTTGTTCAATATCAGCAGCAATATCAGTCTCACCAGGACCGCCAAAAATAACAATATCATACTGGCTAGCCAGCTCACTAGCAACCTTAACAAACTCCTCTGGATACCAACGTTTAGCACTACCATAAGAAGCACCAGGATTAATGCCTAACAATTTTTTATCAGATTTATAAGTGTTAACGGGTTTGGGATTCTTGTAGATAGCTAATTGGCTGGCGCTAGTATTTACTTTAAACACTTTATTAACAAAGTCATTGTATCGAATAACCTGATGAATGGCTCGCTTAGCATATCGCCTGTAATTGCCTTTGAGTTCTGCATGACAAAACCAAACAAATAGCTTACTTGCTAAAGTGCGACGAAATGAAATGGCGCAATCAAATTTACCTAGTTGTCTCGCTTGTTTGTAAAGATGGAAAATTCTAAACTTCTGCTTTCTACTGTCATCTGTAACAATTCGCTGTACATTAGGATGGTGCTCAAATATCCTAGTTGAAATGGCTGAGCCAAAAATCGTGATGTCGACATCTGAATGCAAGTTAACAATATTTTCAATAGCTGGCGTAGTCATAACACAATCACCTAGCCATGTTGGAACCTCTATTAAAACCTTGTACATTTTATCGGTGCAAGTTGTTGTTGTACAGATGATCAAGCGTCAATACAAACGCCAGCGCATCTTTCTCAAGATTAATATCATGCTCTACCGGGTGAAGTTTTTCATCTCGATAAATGAATGTTAAAGCCCCTTTTTCTGGCCTAATCACGGCAACCTTATTATTTTCTCTAAGAGCATAGTAATCATTAAATTGCATTAGGGCAATATTTTGTTTTTTATCTGAAAAAATAGAATGACCTTGTATGGGATAGTTTAATTTATCAATGCCGATTAAATCTAGAGAGGTTGCTAGAATATCCGGCTGCGTGGCAATTTTTTCATATTTTCCTGGAGGGATGCCCTCTCCCAATATCAATGCCGGAATATGAAAACGATTAACTGGAACCAAGTCGTCACCATACACACGAACATCATGATCAGCAACAATCACAAAAATTGTATCTTTGTAATAATCTTCTTGGCGCGCTAATTTAATAAACTTGCCAATAGCATGGTCGGCGTATTTAATGGCGTTTTTAACACTTTTAACCTCGACACCCTCTACTAACTCAATTTGATCTTCTGGATAGTCAAATGGCGCATGGTTAGAAGTGGAGAACATTACTGCCGCAAACTTTTGATTGTTTTTATGATACTGCTTAAATTCTTGATTGGACCTAATAACTAAGTCTTCATCGCTAACCCCCCAAGATCCGACAAATTTCGGATCGATGAAATCAGTCTGTTCAATAATTCGATCAAAACCATTACCTGAAAACCAGCTTTTCATATTATCAAATCTAGATTCTCCACCATACAAAAATACAGTTTCATAATCCTTAGACTTGAGTAAAGAGGCCATGGTAAAGAAATCTTGTTGTGACTTGTTTCTCTTTAAGACACCCTTTCCTGGTACGGAAAAATTACCCGCAACCAAACCAGCTAAGCCTCTAATGCTTCGTGTTCCATTTGAATAGGCATCAGTAAATAAAAGACCCTCGCTGGACAGTCTGTTTAAATTAGGTGTTATTCCAGCCTCACCCCCAAGAGACTCAACAAATTGAGAGCCAATACTCTCTTGAATGAAAATAACTAAATTTTTAGGATTCTGTTGCACAAAATTTGTTGCAACAACTCTATTAAAAATATAATCTGAATGGCTACTTTGGATATTAAGCTTGAGCTTAACCCTATCAATAGCATCATCAATTGACATTGACCCATACCCTTTAACATTTGACTCATATTTGTTCGCATAAACAGCGTATAGCACACTGTATAAAGAATTTTTAGTAACTTCATTCAGCACTCTGTTAGATGAATACAAAGCGTCAGAAATGTTTGCAGGTCGATGTCCAAATGAGGATCGAATGCCGATCACAAATATTAGCAACAACGGCAAAAGAATTGCAACTCTTTTAACG
>NZ_JAQRMS010000091.1 GCF_028599055.1 Candidatus Thioglobus sp. | reverse complement strand
CTGATAGCAACTACAGTGCCAATGCCAAATTGTTTGGCAGAATTAAGCACACTAATTGAATCATCGAAAAAAATACTGGTCTGTTTGTTTAGGTTGATGGCTTGCTCTAGCTGCTGCCAAAATCCTTGATCTTCTTTAGCTACGCCATAATCGTGTGAGGTGATAATTTCATCAAAATAGCTTTCTAAATTAGTGATGCGCATTTTTAGTTTGACTGTTTTTCGATGAGCGTTGGTTACTAAATAAATGCGCTTATTGTGTTGTTTGGCTTGATCCAAAAAATCCAATACAAAAGGATGGATTTGAATCAAGTGTGAAACATCTTCTTTAAGTTGGGCGATATCTAGCTCAAAAATCTTTTGCCAATAATCTAGACAATACCAATGCAGTTTGCCTTGTTCGGCTTCCAGCATTGGGCGAATTTTATCTTTAGATTGCTGGAGGCTGATGTTGTGTTTGTTGGCGTATACCAATGGTAGGTATTCTAGCCAAAAATGCAGATCAAAATTAAGGTCTAATAGTGTGCCATCCATATCCAGTAGGATGGTGTCAATAGATGACCAGTTAATGCTATTTTCTGCGCCAACTGGTGCCATCTGAAGTGTCCTCTAAAACAATACCAAGCTCGGTGAGCTCATCTCTAATTTGATCAGACAAGGCAAAGTCTTTGTTGGTTTTTGCCTCGTTACGTTGCTTGATTTTTTCGTCAATCATTGCATCATCTAAGTCAGTGCCCTGCTTTAAAAAGGCGTCAGCCTTCATTTGCAAAATACCAATAAAACCACCTAGTTTAATCAGTAGTTGCGATAAAGCACTTGCCTGATCGAGGTCTTTGTTGCGCTCAGAGTTAATTGATTTGGCTAGTTCGAATAAAATACTGAGTGCAATTGGCGTGTTGAAATCATCATCTAGCGCTTCATTAAATCGGGTTTCAAAATCAAAGCGTTGAGAGACTTCATTGGTAGCTGCTTCACTGGCATTTAAACCGCGAATAGCTGTGTACAAACGAGTGATTGAGGTTTTGGCGTTATCCAGGTTGGCATCAGAAAAATTCAACGGTGAACGATAGTGCGAACTCATGATGAAGTAACGCAAAGTTTCACCGTCATAATTTTCTAGTACACCCCGAATGGTGAAAAAATTATTCAGCGACTTACTCATTTTTTCATCGTTGATATTAACAAAGCCAACATGCATCCAGGTGTTTACGAAGCTACAGCTGTTTGCTCCTTCAGATTGGGCAATTTCGTTTTCATGATGCGGGAAAGATAAATCCATGCCGCCACCATGAATATCAAAATGCTTGCCTAAATGATGGGTGGACATGGCCGAACACTCAATGTGCCAGCCTGGGCGCCCGTCACCCCAAGGCGATTCCCAGCTAGGCTCGTCAGCTTTAGCCATTTTCCATAGGACAAAATCGAGCGGATCTTTTTTGTCTGAATCAACATCAACACGAGCGCCGGCTTCTAAATCATCTAAGTTTTTACCACTCAGTTTGCCATAGTCGGCAAATTTGCGCACCGAATAATACACATCCCCATTGTTTGCTTGATAAGCAAACCCCTTGTCAACCAAGGATTTAATCATATAAAACATTTGATCCATGGCGTCAGTCGCACGAGGCTCAATATCAGGTGGCAAAATACCCAGCGCACGCTCGTCCTCATGCATGGCATCAATAAAACGATTAGTCAAACTATAGATATCTTCTTTGTTTTCAATTGCACGCTGGATAATTTTATCGTCAATATCGGTGATATTGCGCACATAGGTTACTTCTGGAAAGTTGCGTCTTAAGTGACGTGTAATCACATCAAACATCACTAATACGCGCGCATGGCCCATATGACAGTAATCGTAAACTGTCATGCCACAAACATACATGCCGATCTTGTCTGGATCGATGGGATGAAAAACTTCTTTTTGTTTACTGAGCGTGTTGTAGATTTTAAGCATTAAAAGATATTTTTATAAATAACTAAGTCTGAATAATTTTATTTTACGTTAAAGTGATGTCAATATGACCTGATACACAAACCCTTATTTTTTTATGAGTATTGAGTGCGCTTGTTGTTGTATAATTCATGAGTTTATTAATTAATTATTGGAGAAGATATGAGCGTTTTAGTAACCCAACAAGCACCAGATTTTACCGCTGCAGCTGTATTAGCTGATGGCACAATCGTTGACGATTTTCAGCTGTCTAGCCTTAAAGGTAAAAAGATCATGTTGTTCTTTTACCCATTGGATTTTACGTTTGTTTGTCCATCAGAAATTCTAGCACATCATCATCGTGTTGCGCAATTTGCTGAGAAAGGTGTAGAAGTTGTAGGTGTGTCAATCGACTCACAATTCACGCATAATGCTTGGCGTAATACTGCAGTCAATGATGGTGGTTTGGGCGCAGTTGATTTTCCATTAGTAGCAGATGTTAATCATGCAATCATGGAAGCTTACGGCATTGTTCACCCAGCCGGTGTTGCACTACGTGCTTCGTTCTTAATTGATGAGAATTTTGATGTGCGCCATCAAGTGGTTAACGATCTACCATTGGGCAGAAACGTTGATGAAATGCTACGCATGGTTGATGCACTTGATTTCCACACCACACATGGCGAAGTTTGCCCTGCCGGTTGGAATAAAGGCGACGAAGGCATGAAAGACACGCCAGCTGGTGTGGCTGAGTACCTAGCAAAAAACGCTGACAATCTGTAGTTAAGCGCTTATCGCATTTAAAGGGAGTGTTTCACTCCCTTTTTTATTGAACAATTTACAAGGAAATAGAGATGAAGAGATATAAATGTATGGTGTGTGATTGGATTTATGATGAAGCTAAAGGTTCGCCAAAAGAAGGTATTGAGCCAGGTACCAAGTGGAAAGATGTGCCTGAGGATTGGGTATGTCCAGATTGCGGTGTCACCAAGGATCAATTTGAGATGGTTGAAATCTAGTAAAATAGCTGTTTTTTAAGATTTAAACAAAAGGAAAGAGCATGTCAAAAGTGTTGGTGTTGCCAGGTGATGGTATTGGACAGGAAATTGTTGCTCAAGCGTTAAAAGTTATTGATCATTTAAACAACAATGATAACTTGGGTATGGAGTTAGTGCACGGCTTAATTGGCGGCACGGCTTATGATGAAACCGGCTCACCATTACCGCAAGCGACACTAGATGCTGCTAAAGCATGTGATTCAATTTTACTCGGTGCTGTTGGCGGCTATCAGTGGGAGGCGTTAGAGCGTGACCTGCGCCCTGAGCGTGGTTTACTTGGTTTGCGTGCGGAGATGGATTTATTTTCAAACCTGCGTCCGGCTATTTTGTACCCACAATTGGCTTCTGCTTCAACCCTTAAAGAAGAAATCGTGTCAGGTCTGGACCTGATGATTGTGCGTGAATTGGTGGCCGGTATTTATTTTGGTCAGCCACGTGGTATTGAAACTCGTGATGGCGAGCGTTACGGCTTTAATAGTGCTACGTACTATGAATCTGAAATTCGCCGTATTGGCCATTCAGCTTTTAAAATTGCCCAAAAACGCGACAAGCGCGTTTGTTCAGTAGACAAGGCTAACGTGCTAGAAGTATGCGAGCTTTGGCGCGATGTTATGGAAGAAGTGGCTAAAGACTACCCAGATGTAGAGCTTTCACACATGTATGTAGATAATGCCGCGATGCAATTGGTTAAAGCGCCAAAACAATTTGATGTAATGGTAACGTCTAATTTATTTGGCGATGTGTTGTCTGATTGTGCCGCTATGTTAACGGGTTCTATTGGTATGCTACCAAGTGCATCGCTTAATAAAGATGGCTTTGGTATGTACGAGCCGATTCATGGTTCTGCGCCAGACATTGCTGGCCAAGATATGGCCAATCCATTGGCGACCATTTTGTCAGTTTCAATGATGTTGCGTTACTCGCTTGATCAGGTAGATCTTGCTGATAAGATTGATCGTTCGGTTAATACGGTACTTGATCAGGGCTATCGTACTGCTGACATCGCCAGTGAAGGTGATACGGTTGTCGGCACAAACGAGATGGGTGATTTAGTTGTTAAGGCTTTACAGGGTTAATCATGAAAATTGTCGTCTACTCAACCAATACCTGCCCCATTTGCGTAAAAACCAAAGAACTTTTAGACAAATGGAATCTGCCATTTGAGCAAAAATATATTGATGAAGATCGCGCTCATATGGTGGAGTTTTCCAAAGTAACGAATGGTGCACGTATGGTGCCGCAAATAACTATTGATGGTAAGCATATTGGTGGGTTTAGTGATCTTACCGAACTGCATATGGACGGCTTTTTCGACTAAACAAGGGTACTTTTTGCCAAAGGCTTTGTTGTCGAAATTCTCAAAAACAGTCACTTGCTAATACGCCCAAAGGAAGTGCCCTTGGGGTATAAGCTCCTGTCTTTTCAAATTCCTTGCGCCTCGACTTTGGTAAAAATTACCGCTTATTGTTAGAGTAACCATTTCAATAATAAGCGGCTTGTTGAAAGTAAGGGGTGCTATTCTTTTCTAGAACAGCCAGATTAGTAATGCTACAACCACCACAATGGGTAGTACATATTTTGTAATATCAAATTCCTCTTGAACAGGCCTCTGATTCTATTCAAAGACTTGGTGTATTTTGTTCTTAACTTGACCTGAAGGTCAAGCAAAATACACCATTGCTAATTAAACTTAGTTGTGCACTTATGA
>NZ_JAQRMS010000090.1 GCF_028599055.1 Candidatus Thioglobus sp. | reverse complement strand
GTTTATTTAAAGTTTTATAAAGAGGGTGGTAGCGTGATTGTTGAAAAAATAACAAAACAGGAGTTTGAAAATGGAAAAAATAATTAATATTTACAATAAAGTGTTTGCATGGATATATAAATATACCGATGATATTTTTAAGTTATTTGTGCGTTTATACGTAGCTGATGCATTTTTTCGAGCAGGCTGGTTGAAGATAAACTCTTGGGACAGTACTTTGTATTTATTTGAATCTGAATACCAAGTGCCAATAATTCCTTGGGAATTGGCGGCTTATCTGGCTACTGCAGTGGAGATAATTCTACCAATATTTTTAATTCTTGGTTTGGCAACAAGGCTAATAGCG
The DNA here is from genome assembly GCF_028599055.1 of Candidatus Thioglobus sp. GTDB lineage: Bacteria > Pseudomonadota > Gammaproteobacteria > PS1 > Pseudothioglobaceae > Thioglobus_A. The sequence goes on along the minus strand of NZ_JAQRMS010000090.1, from coordinate 4,466 downwards.
ACCAAGTTGTTTTTCTTTAATATTATTGCGGTAATTTCGTATCCAGTTATTTGGCAGAGCGGTTTTTATGATCATAAGTTGTGGGGTATTATGCTGTTAATTACGATTATTTATGGACCTGGTAAATTCTCAATAGATACATCAATTTGTCAAAAATTAAATAAAAAGCTGTAAGTATTGTGCGCCAATTGACTATTGTATGTTGTATTAGTTTTTTCTTGAGTGCTTGTAATGCGCAAAATGCACCATCTAAAAATGGCTTTGATTTATCAAATACCAGTATTAGTGTTGATGAGATATTATCTGGTGGTCCTGGAAAAGATGGTATTCCAGCAATTGATAATCCAATATTTGTCACTCAAGATCAAGCTGATTTCGTTAAAGATAAGGATCGAGTCTTGGCGCTTGAGATAGACGGTGTTGCTAAAGCTTATCCGATTAACATTCTTAATTGGCATGAAATTGTCAACGATCGCATTGGTGATCATTATTTTGCTGTTACCTATTGTCCTTTATGTGGGACAGGCGCGGTGTTTTCAGCTGACATAGCGGGCGAACGTTCACGTTTTGGTGTGTCAGGATTGTTGTACAATTCAGATGTGCTTTTGTATGACAATAAAACCAAATCATTATTTTCTCAAATTTTATCCAAAGCTGTTAGCGGCCCACTAGTTGGTGAAAAACTAAAGGCTTTAGCCAGTACGCATACAACTTGGGGTGGCTGGAAAGAGCAACACCCTAATACGCTGGTGCTTTCTACTGATACAGGCTATAGTCGTGACTATACAAAAAATCCATATGCTGGTTATGGCGCCAGCAGATCTTTGTATTTCCCTGCACCTAGCAAGAGTATTAATGCTGATCGGTTTCATCCAAAAGAAACCGTGATTGGGCTGGTTGATGGTGAGAGAATCAAGGCTTATCCATTTAGCGAGCTAGATAAAAATGACAAGGTTCAATTTACTGATACAATCAATGGAAAGCGCTATATATTAGAGTGGGATAGTGCCAATAAATCAGCTCAAATTAAAAATCAAAAAGGAGGGGTGATTCCAACAATTCAAGGATTTTATTTTGCTTGGATGGCCTTTTATCCGGATTCTAAAATCTACCTTGTACAGTAAATAATATTTATTTTATTTTAGCGGTTGAAATTGTAATTTGTTAGGCGTAAGATGCTTAACAAATATTCGGGGGAATAATGCCAGCATCTGACACTTTTAACGCCATCTTAAACCTAATGCCAGTTTTGTTTATTTGGTTGTTGGGTCTGATTTTTGCAGTGGTTGTTCTGACATTTATATTTGATGTTACCCAGAGTAAGAACGCCATCTTAAAAAATTATCCGGTGATTGGGCATTTTCGATATTTGTTTAGTAATTTGGGTGAGTTCTTTCGCCAATATTTCTTTGCCATGGATCGTGAAGAAATGCCGTTTAATCGTGCTGAACGTGAATGGGTAAATCGTGCTTCAAAAGGCAAAGACAATACCATTGCTTTTGGTTCTACTAAAAATCTTAACGTGCCAGGATCGACAATTTTTATAAATTGTCCTTTTCCAACGCTGGACAGTGATGCGGTAAAAACCAAAGTTGTTACCATTGGCGAGGGATATAGTGAGCATCCTTACGCCGCTCAGTCTATTTTTAATATCTCCGGCATGAGTTATGGTGCGATTTCCAAGCCAGCTGTTTTAGCGTTATCTAATGGCGCAAGAAAGGCAGGGTGTTGGATGAATACAGGTGAGGGTGGGTTGAGTCCTTATCATCTAGAAGGTGGTGCGGATTTGGTGTTTCAAATTGGTACGGCTAAATATGGTGTTAGAAATGAAGATGGCAGCTTAAGTCAAAAAAAGCTTAAAAAAGTTGCCCAGCATGATCAAGTCAAAATGTTTGAGCTTAAGGTGTCTCAGGGTGCTAAGCCAGGCAAGGGTGGTATTTTACCTGGTGTTAAAATCACTGCTGAAATTGCTAATATTAGAGATATTCCAGAAGGGCAAGATTCAATCTCACCCAATCGACATATTGAAGCCTCTAATGCGGGTGAACTGCTAGATTTGATTAATCGAGTGCGAGATATTACTAAAAAGCCGGTTGGCTTTAAAACGGTGATTGGTCATACAAGATGGCTTGAGGCTTTGTTAGTTGAGGTAAATAAGCGTGGTGCTGGTTCGGCACCTGATTTTATTACCGTTGATGGTGGCGATGGTGGCACAGGTGCAGCACCCATGGCACTCATGGATAATGTTGGCTTGCCACTTAAAGAGGCGTTACCTTTGGTGGTGGATACTATTATGCAGTGTGGTCTTGAGGATAGGATTAAAGTAATCGCTTCAGGAAAAATGATCACCCCAGCTGATGTGGCTTGGGCGATTTGTGCAGGTGCTGATTTTGTCACCTCGGCACGTGGGTTTATGTTTGCTATTGGTTGCATTCAATCTTTAAAATGCAATAAAAACACTTGTCCTACGGGAATTACCACGCATAATAAACGCTTGCAAAAAGGCTTAAACCCTAAAAGCAAAGCGGAGAAAGTTAAAAATTATGTAGATAACATGACTAAAACAGTTGAAACCATTGCCCACTCTTGCGGTGTTAAAGAAGTGAGAAGGCTTAATCGTACCCATGTTCGAATTGTACAAATTAACGGAAAATCCATCCCCATGAATGAACTATGCCCAATTTGCCCAGAAGGAGAAAACCATGAAAGCATCTGATCTATTTGTTAAAGCGTTAGAAAATGAGGGTGTTGAGTATATTTTTGGCATTCCTGGTGAAGAAAATCTCGATTTATTAGATTCTCTTCGTGGATCTTCGATTAAATTTATCTTGACACGTCATGAGCAGGCAGCTGCTTTTATGGCCGCTACGTATGGGCGTTTAACGGGTAGAGCGGGCGTGTGTTTAGCAACACTCGGCCCCGGCGCTACTAACTTAGTCACCGCTATTGCCTATGCGCAACTTGGCGCTATGCCACTGGTAGTGATTACTGGGCAAAAGCCAATCAAAGCGGGCTTGCAGGGTAAGTTTCAAATTTTGGATATTGTCAGAATGATGGAGCCTTTGGTGAAAGATTCTGATCAAATTATATATGGACGCCAAATTCCAGCACTAGTGCGTGGCGCCTTTAGAATTGCTGAAGAAGAGCGCCCCGGTGCAGTGCATCTTGAATTGCCAGAAGATATTGCTCGAGAAGAAGTAGAAGACGATAGAGTTTTCCCTAGGCAGACCATTCATCGTGTGTTTGCTAGTGATCGTGCCATTGAAAAGGCAGTAAATGTGATTAAAGCCGCAAAACGACCTTTGCTTTTAGTAGGTGCGGGGGCTAATCGTAAACGCATTAGAAAACCATTATCTGATTTTGTTAATAAAACCGGCATCATGTTTTTTAACACGCAAATGGGTAAAGGTGTGCTGAGTGGTGATGATTCTCATTTTATTGGAACAGCCGCATTTTCTTCAAAAGATTACGTTCATGAAGCTATTAAAAAGGCTGATTTAATTATTAACGTCGGCCATGATATTATTGAAAAACCCCCTTTTATCATGAAAGGCAATGATCAACAAGTGATCCATATTAATTTTCATTCGGCACAAATTAAAGATATTTATTACCCACAGGTTGAGGTGGTTGGTAATATTTCCAACTCGATGGATCGTATTAATGAAGCACTCAATGAGTGTTATGCGTGTAATCGAGACTGGATAAAATCAATTCGTGAAAAAACGCGTAATGCCATTCACTCCCTAGATAACGACACTTCATTTCCAATGGTGCCGCAGCGAGTCGTGGCAGATGTAAGAAAGGTAGTGGATGCTGATGGTATTGTGTCTTTAGATAATGGCATGTTTAAGCTGTGGTTTGCGCGTCATTACCATACCCATGAACCTAATACCCTACTCTTAGATAATGCGCTAGCAACGATGGGTGCCGGTTTGCCATCTGCTATGGCTTGTGCACTGATGTATCCAGAGCGTCAAGTACTTGCCGTGTGTGGTGATGGCGGCTTTATGATGAATTCTCAGGAGTTGGAAACAGCCGTTCGTTTGAATTTAAACCTAGTGGTTTTGATTTTTAATGATAGTGGTTATGGCATGATTAAATGGAAGCAAACAGTACAAGAATTGCCAGATTTTGCCCTTGATTTTAACAATCCAGATTTTGTTATGTATGCACAAAGTTATGGGGCTACAGGTCATAGGGTTGAATCTAGTGAAGAACTGATTCCTACTATGGAAAGGGCTTTCTCTGATGGCGGCGTTCACTTAATTGACTTGCCAATTGATTATTCGCAAAATACTAAAACTTTATTAAATGATCTTAAACAATTTGACGCTTAGAAAAAATGACCAAACAATTAACCGTTAACCAGGCTTACACAGGCGAAACTTTAGCACAACTAGACATGCATGATGCTGCGCAAGTAGATGCTATGTTGAGTAAAGCTAAATCTCTACATGACTCTG
>NZ_JAQRMS010000009.1 GCF_028599055.1 Candidatus Thioglobus sp. | reverse complement strand
TTTTTATCTTCATCAGCGTGTGCCTCTGCATCTTTAATCATCTTCTCAACTTCATCATCACTTAAACCTGAAGAAGCCTTAATGGTAATTGATTGCTCTTTGCCTGTGTTTTTGTCTTTAGCAGATACATTCAAAATACCATCAGAATCAATATCAAGTGTTACTTCAATTTGAGGTGTTCCCTTAGGTGCTGCATCAATACCTTCCAGGTTGAATTGACCTAATGACTTGTTAGCACTAGCCACTTCGCGTTCACCTTGAAGTACGTGTACGGTTACCGCTGATTGATTGTCCGCCGCTGTTGAGAAGATTTGTGACGCATTGGTAGGAATGGTTGTGTTTTTCTCAATTAGCTTAGTCATCACACCACCCATGGTTTCAATACCTAGTGATAATGGCGTTACGTCTAAAAGTAATACATCTTTAACCTCACCACCTAATACACCTGCCTGAATCGCTGCACCCATGGCAACTGCTTCATCAGGGTTAACGTCTTTCTTAGGCTCTTTGCCGAAGAATGCTTGTACTTTTTCCTGTACTTTAGGCATACGTGTTGAACCACCAACGATAATTACTTCATCAATATCACTGGCTGATAAATCAGCATCATTAAGTGCTATTTGACAAGGGTCGATTGAACGCTGAATTAAGTCTTCTACTAAAGATTCAAGCTTAGAACGCGTAATCTTAATGTTCATGTGCTTAGGACCTGAAGCATCTGCTGTTACGTACGGAAGATTTACTTCAGTCTGCTCAGAAGATGATAATTCGATCTTAGCTTTTTCTGCCGCTTCTTTTAAGCGTTGAAGTGCCATTGGGTCATTTTTAAGATCAACACCTTGCTCTTTGTTGAATTCATCAACTAAGTATGAAATAATTCTTTGATCGAAGTCCTCACCACCTAGGAATGTATCACCATTGGTTGATAATACTTCAAAGTGCTTTTCGCCATCAATGTCTTCCATTTCAATGATTGACACGTCAAATGTACCACCACCTAAGTCATACACAGCAACTGTCTTGTCACCGGTTAATTTATCAACGCCGTAGGCTAAAGCTGCTGCTGTTGGCTCATTAATAATACGCTTAACATCCAAGCCTGCAATCTTGCCAGCATCTTTGGTTGCTTGACGTTGCGAGTCGTTGAAGTAGGCTGGTACAGTGATAACTGCTTCAGTAACCGTTTCACCTAAGTAATCTTCAGCAGTTTTTTTCATCTTGCCGATAACTTTAGCTGAGATTTCAGGGGCAGCCATTTTGGTACCATTAACTTCAACCCAAGCATCACCATTGTCAGCTTTAACGATTTTATAAGGCACTAAGTCAATGTCTTTTTGTACCGCATCTTCATCAAAACGACGACCGATCAGACGCTTGATTGCATAAAGGGTGTTTTCAGGATTGGTAACTGCTTGACGTTTAGCTGACTGACCAACTAATACTTCTTCAGAATCTTTTGGAAAAGCAATGATTGATGGGGTGGTGCGATCACCCTCTGAATTTTCAATAATCTTAACCTTGTCGCCATCCATAATGGCCACACATGAATTTGTTGTTCCTAAGTCAATACCGATAATTTTTGACATTTTTTACTCCTTGTATTTGATATACACCCTATATAGGGATGAGACTTATTATTTCAAGCAGAAATATTGAAAAAATTAAAGAAGTGGTTTACAGGTGTTTTTTGAGTAAGGTTTCTACGGGTTTTGGCACAAAGTGACTAACATCGCCACCTAGAGACAGAATCTCCCTGACCAGGGAAGAAGAAATGTTGGCGTATTGTTCGGCTGGGGTCATAAACAGGGTTTCAATACTAGGGTTTAGGTGTTTGTTCATGCCAGAGAGTTGAAATTCGTACTCAAAGTCGCTCACCGCACGAAGGCCACGCAAAATAACTTGGGCATTTTGCGCCTTGGCAAAATCAACCAGTAGTGTATTAAAACTCATTACTTCAATATTATCAATATGACCTAAGGTTTCACCGGCAATGCTCAGTCGATCGTCAATAGATAAAAAGGCTGATTTTTTACTGTTTTGCGTAATACCAACAATCACCTTATCAAATAATTTACTGGCGCGATTGATTAGATCAATGTGACCATTGGTGATCGGATCAAAGGAACCGGGGTAAATAGCGATACGTTTTGTCATAATGAATATTAAAAATAAGTGAGCCTATAATACCTCAATTAAGCAATAATGCACTTGTCCTGAGTGTTTTTGTTTGTTGATTTTGATTTTTTGCGAAATTTTTTCAAGTAAGAATTCGAGTGTTATTTCAAATTCAGATTCGATGTAAATTTTACTGCTAGTAGCGATAAAACCACCTTCTGAGAGCTGTTTTAGCGCTTTTTCAAGTATATTTTTATGAAAAGGTGGGTCAAGCAAGATAAAATCAACGGGTTGAGCAGTTTTTTGCGCTAAAAAGCTCAGCGCATCTTGATGGATAAAGTGAATTTTGTCGGATTTTAATAATTTCTGATTTTTTTCTAAATTTTGAAAGGCGCTTAGATCTTTTTCAACACCAAGTACTTGTTTTGCACCACGAGAAAGTGCTTCAAAGCTGAGTGCGCCACTGCCGGCAAACAAATCTAAAAAAACCTTGTTATTGGAATCGAATTGAATCCAATTGAACAAGGTTTCTCTAACACGGTTGGGCGTTGGCCTTAAGCCGGGTGCATCGGGAAAGTTGAATTTTCGCCCCCGATGCTCGCCTCCAATAATTTGAAAGCTGTTGGACAAGTGTTAAGGCTTGTAAGCGTCGAATGATTCTTGCAGCTCTGCTTTTGCTTCGTCCGCATCACCCCAGCCATCAATTTCAACCCATTTACCAGCATCTAAATCTTTGTAGTAGCGAAAGAAATGCTCAATCTGATCTTTAAGCGTTGCACCTACATCTTCAATACCTTGAATGTCGTGATAGGATTTGCAAAGTTTGTCAGTTGGTACAGCTAGAATTTTAGAGTCTTTACCGGCTTCATCTGTCATGCGCAAAACACCAATTGGGCGAGCAGTAATCACTGAATCGTGAATTAGTGGGTAAGGGGTAATTACTAGAACATCAGCAGGATCACCATCATCGGCTAATGTTTCAGGCACAAAACCGTAGTTACACGGGTAGAACATTGGTGTTGAAATAAAGCGATCTACAAACATCGCACCAGTTTCTTTGTCAATTTCGTATTTAACCGGTGATGAATTGGCTGGGATTTCAATAATTACGTTAACCTCATCAGGTAGGTTTCCAGCTGATACTGGCTTAAGACTGTTTTGCATGTTCTAACTCCTCTTTTAAAATATGATAACGCCAACCGGTTAAAAATTTGACTGATTGGTCGCCACGAATAAACTTCATTAATGATTTGCCATTGGCAATCAGGGTTTCATCTAGATTATACTGAACTGCGATTTTCTGGATGAGTTTTTGTAAATCGTTTTTTTGTTGCTTCTCTGTTTTGGTTGGCATTTGATGGGTGTTCACTTGAATGCGTGTTTCGACCAATTCAGGGTGTTGCGTTAAAAAGTCAGTAAATGATTTTTTGGCTTGATCTGACAGCTTTTCTTTGCCAAGGCTGTAGTTCATTAATTGCTCATCACTCATGATCCATTTTCTGGGTTTGTTGTTGGTGATCGCTTCTGATTCTCGCCACGCTGCTAATTGTGCAGCTTTCTGGTGTGTGCTTTTGGGCAGTGCTGATAAGCCTTTGATTCTTGTCCAGGCTTGAGTAAGATTTGGCACATATAAACCAACATCCGTTAAATCTTGTCCTTCAGCCATTAACCAGTCAAATTTTTGTTCGGCTAATAATTGTGTGTTGAGCATCGAATAATTTTTAATTAAATAACGCACATCGTCTAGTGCATATTCAATGGCTGGCTCTGGTAATGGTCTGGTGGTCCAATCAAGTCGAGTGTAAGCTTTATCTAAAACTACCCCTTGTAAAATTTCAGTTAATTTTTGATAAGAAATTTGCGCAGGGTGATTGAGAAAATGCGCAGCAATTTGGGTATCAAACAAATAATTTGGTAAGCGTTTAGACAGGTAATACAGTGCTTCAATATCTTGACGTGCTGAGTGTACAATCCAAACGCATTCGCTTTGATAGAGTTTGTCAAATAAAGGCTCTAAATCTTCAATGGCGAGTATATCAATACATTCAGCCGCCGTCTGTGTGGCAATTTGAACCAAGCATAAAATAGGATAATAGGTATCGATACGCTTAAATTCTGTATCAATGGCTAATAATTTTTCCCCGTGAATAGTGGCTAAAAATTGTTGAAGCTGCTGGTCTGTTTCAATCATTGTTGTATTTTAGCAACAAGTAGTCAACCTTAGGCTTTATTTATGAGATAATCCCGAACAATTAAGTAAATAATAATGCACCATTAATGACTTATCGTCAGCCTAAACATTTTGTTAAAACCCCGCCAGCTTGGTTTTGGACGTCTATTTTTCTATTCTCTATTTCTGGCACTTTCTATCTGGGGCTTCATCCTGAATTAATTGGTCAGTGGTGGGGTTATTTGGTTGGCTTTAATGTGGCTTTCTCGTTAATTGCTGCTTATTATATTTATACAGATGTTAATCGTCTAAAGCAAGATATTGGTCATGATATTGTCGGTTCAAAATTTACTTGGACTTTTATTAAAATCGTACCGATATTGGTGATTGTTCCTGTGTTGTCATTTTATATGTTCTCTTTTCAGACCATTCAAGATAACGTAGCTGACTCTGAAAAAACCTTTGACATGTTTAGTAAAAACTTTATTCAGCAAGTTGATGGTTTGTATGAGGGTGTTCAGGCGGTTAGAAATGAGCGCTACACACAACAAACGGAGCGATTATTAACACTCATTACCTCATTTGGTGATTTTAAAAAGGATGCTGAGAATTACCAAGCAAGCATGCAAATCTTTTTAGAAGGATTGATTGATAAAGGCTGGGCCTGTCAAATCACCTTATTAGATGAAGCGGAAAATGTCATTGCAAAAACAGCCGAGGTGTCTAATTGTTTGGCGGTTGAAGATCAGCCTTTGCCAGGCACTCAGCCACGAACCATTAATGAAGATAGTAGTACTAACGTTATTCAGGTTAAGATGTCAACGCGCTATTTAACCCGATCAGCTGATAAAAACTTTTTTGTGGTGGACGCTGTGTATGCGGCAGATCCAGGTTTATTGGGTTTTTTATCTCAGGTTGAAGCATTCACTCAGCGCACGAAAAACATTGAATTTGATCTAAACACTTCAATCACGCAAAAACGCTTTATGATTGATTTTTCATCTACAGTATTGCTGGCTGTATTAAGTGCACTAATGTTGGTTTTTCGCATGATTGAAAAACTAATGAAGCCGCTTAATAATTTATCTTTAGCCACTCGAGAGATTGCTAAAGGTAACTACGATGTGCGTATTGAACAAACTAAAGATAGTGAAGATGTTAAGTTGTTGATTGATCAATTTAATATTATGTCTAGCCAAATTAAAACATCCAAAGAGGGTCTGGACACGCACAATCTTTACTTAGAAACTATTTTGAAATATTCTTATGGTGTGATTGCTTTAGATCAGCATAAGAACATTCGTCTGATTAATCCAGTGATCGGCAAGATGTTTGATATTAAGGATGAGCAATCTTTTGTTGGTGGTAGTTGTGCTCAAATCTCTAAGCAACACAACCAACTAAGCCCGTTGTTTTCTTTAACATCAAGCAACTTTAAAACTCATGAAAGCGAATGGAACGCCGAGCTGGAATTAAGCTTGGTTGATCGCCATTTATTGTTGTCTTGTCAAGGGTCTGTGCTTGAAAGTCACGGTAAAACATTGGGTTACGTGATTATTGTTAAAGATATTTCCAAACTGCATCGAGCTCAGAAAAAAGCGGCTTGGGGTGAAGTGGCAGTACGCATGGCACATGAAATCAAAAATCCGTTAACCCCAATTTTGCTCTCAGCCCAGCGTTTGAGAAACCGATTTATGGACTCTCTGCAAGATCAAGATTTAGAGGTGATTGACAAAACCACCAATACCATTATTGATCAAGTAAAGTCAATGGATTTAATGGTGAGCGCCTTTGCTGATTATGCCAATACGCCACAAATTGAGCGCAAGTTAACCAATTTAAACACGATTATTAATCAATCGATTGCTTTGTATGATGAGCAAGACGGCTTGATGATTGGGTTTGACTTATCCAATGACATGCCCGATATGCTGCTTGATTCAAGTAGTCTTTCAAGAGTATTGATTAATTTAGTGAAAAATTCAGCAGAATCTACTGCTGATCGAGCGGTTACCGTTAATATTGCAACTCAGTACATGTCAGACAAGCACCTAGTTCAACTAACCATTACAGATGATGGTGAAGGATTTAATGAAGAGGTATTGGATAAAGTGTTTGAACCTTACGTGACCACCAAAGTTAAAGGCAGCGGTTTAGGAATGGCCATTGTGCAAAATATTATTGAGCAGCATGACGGGCGCATTTATGCAAGTAATGTTGAGCCACATGGCGCAAAGATTACGATTGAATTTGATTACCAACCATAAAGAGGAGTAATAATGGCTAGAGCAAACATAATTGGCAAAATTCTCATCATTGATGATGAGCGTATTAATTCAGAAACCATGAAGGACACTCTGGAAGATGTTAACTATCAGGTGAGTTTGGCGGATAATGCGCAAGAGGCAAAAAGCTTGATTCAGAGCCAAAGTTTTGACTTGGTGATGATGGATGTTTGGATGCCGGGTCAAGATGGTATGTCATTATTAGAAGAGTGGATTGACAGTGGATTTGAAACGCCTATTGTGATGATGTCAGGCCATGCAGAGCATAAAGACGTGGTTAGAGCCATTAAGTTAGGTGCGGTTGATTTTCTAAAAAAACCTTTGCATGATATCTTGCCATTGGTGCGAAAGTTTTTATCTGAGCAAGCGGTCAAACAAAATCAAAACGGCATTACTGGCATTGATTTTGATGCGCCACTAAAAGTTGCCAGGAATATCTTTGAGCAAGAATACTTTAATCATCATCTGCAAGAAAATAACCATAATATCGCCACCGTTGCTGCCAAAGCAGGTATGGAGCGTACCACGTTGTATCGTAAATTGAAAGATCTGGGTATTGATAAAAATAAGGCATAGACATGAAAATTTTAATCTTAGGCGCAGGACAAGTTGGCGCTACATTGGCTAAATATTTAAGTGAAGATGACGATAACGACATTACTATTATCGATAAAGACGATAGCAATTTGCTCGATCTTCAGCGTCATTTAGATGTTAAAACTATTTGTGGCCATGGCTCTTATCCTAATATTTTAGAAGAGGCGGATATTCGCAACATGGATATGGTGATCGCGGTGACTCGATCTGACGAGGGTAATATGTTGGCCTGTCAAATGGCACACACACTGTATCAAGTAGATAAGAAAATTGCCCGCGTGCGCACTAAAGAATATCTGCACCGTAAAGAGCTATTTTCAAATGATGCCATTCCAATTGATTTTGTGATTACCCCAGAAGGATTGGTGACAAACTATATTAAGCGCGTGGTGGAAGTGCCAGGTGCTGAGCAAGTATTTGAATTTGAAAATGGCTTGGTGCAATTAGTTGAAACTAGAGCCTATGCCGGCACGCCAATTGTGGGTCATCCTATTCGAGAATTACACAAGCATTTACCTAATATTCATATGCGCATTGTGAGTTTGTATCGTAATGGACGTGCTATTCCTGCTTATGGTGACACGGTGATTAAAGACGGTGATCGGGTTTATTTTGTGACGAAAAAATCCAGTGTTGCTAAAGTAATTAAAGAGTTTAGACGACTAGATAAAAGCTATAGAAATATCATTATTGCTGGTGGCGGACGAATTGGCCTCAATTTAGCTAAACACTTAGAAAAAAACCATCGCGTGCGTATTATTGAAATGAACAAGCAGCGCGTTAAAGAATTGGCTGATGAGTTGGATGATGTGCTAGTTTTGCGTGGTAATGCTTCGGATGAAGAGTTGCTGCTTGAAGAGGGTATTGAAAATACGGATTTATTCTTAGCATTGACAGATTCTGATGAAATTAACGTTATTGTTTCCATTCTAGCTAAGCGCCTGGGTGCACACAAAACGGTTGCGTTGGTTAAGCGTAATGTTTATGAAGATTTGGCCGAACAAAGTGAGGATGTGGATATGGTTATCTCACCTGACCAAATTACCACCAGCGGTATTCTAGCGCATATTCGCAAAGGAGATACGATGATGGTGCATTCATTACGCCAAGGTAAATCTGAAGCCATTGAGGTGATTGTGCATGGTGATAAAAATCATTCAGATGTGGTGGGTAAAACCATTGAGCAAATCAACTTGCCTGATGGTGTTGTGGTGGGCTCTGTTGTGCGTAATGATGAGGTAATTATGGGCTCTAGAAAGTTGGTGATTGAAGAGGGTGATCATGTACTATTGGTATTAACTGACGTGAATAAAATTCATGAAGTTGAAGAATTATTTGAAGGTTATTTTGATTAAGTTTAATTATGCAGCTTAGTATCGTATTTAAAACTATTGGGTTATTGCTAATGATTTTTAGCTTGACCCAGCTTCCACCAATTTTGGTGGATTATATTTATGCTCAAAATGAGTATATGTCTTTTGTTAGTGCATTTTCTTTGACCTTTGTTAGTGGTTTTATTTTGTGGCTACCTTTTAGAAACACCACTAAAGATTTTAGAATTCGAGAAGGTGTGCTGGTTGTTGTTAGTTTTTGGTTTGTTTTATCGTTATTTGCAACCACGCCATTTTTATTATCTGAATCATTGCGCATGAGTTTTTCAGACGCATTTTTTGAGTCTATGTCAGGCCTAACTACAACAGGCGCAACGGTGCTTTCTGGCCTTGATGATTTGCCTATGGCCATTTTGTATTATCGCCAGCAGTTACAATGGTTGGGCGGCATGGGTATTATTGTTTTGGCGGTAGCTATTTTGCCAATGTTGGGTGTGGGCGGTATGGAACTTTATCATGCGGAGTCTAGCGGTATTTCAAAAGATAGACTTACCCCTAAAGTAACCCAAACTGCTAAAGCCTTATGGAAGATTTATATTGGCTTTACTATTGCTTGTGCAATCGCTTATTATTTGGCGGGCATGGATGCATTTGACGCAATAGGCCATAGTTTTTCAACAGTGGCTATTGGTGGCTTCTCAACCCATGATTTGTCTATCGGATACTTTGATTCTAGCGCCATTGAGCTGGTAGCGGTTATTTTTATGTTGCTAGCAGGTGTTAATTTCTCACTGCATTTTTTCGCTTGGCAAAAGAAAAATGTTATGACCTATTTCAAAGATTCAGAATTTAAAACTTACCTGTTAATTCTAAGCGCAACGATTGTGTTTATTTCTGTTGATTTATTTGAGAGTGGTTATTATCAAACCTGGTTTGAGTCGTTCAGATACGGTATTTTTCAAGCTGTTTCTATTGCAACTACAACAGGATTTGCCTCAGTTAATTATTCCTTGTGGCCGGCGCTATTACCTGTGTTGTTAATATTTGCCAGCTTCTTGGGTGCCAGTGCAGGATCAACAGGTGGTGGTATTAAGGTGGTTCGAGTGTTGTTGATGTTCAAACTAGCCATGAAAGGGATTAAAACCTTTATCCATCCAAGTGCTTATATCAGTATTAAGCTTAATCAAAAAAGTGTTTCAGAAAATACGCTCATGTCAGTATGGGGGTTTTTCTCATTGTACGTTATGGCATTTGTAGTCATTATGATCGCCTTGATGTTTACAGGGTTGGATCAAGTTAGTAGTTTTTCTGCTACCGCTGCTAGCATGAATAATCTTGGCCCCGGACTAGGAGAAGTGGCACAAAACTATGCATCAATTAGTGATTCGGCCAAGTGGATTTTAAGTTTTTCGATGCTGTTGGGTCGTTTAGAGATACTCACACTTATGGTGCTTTTGCATAAATCTTTTTGGCGTTTTTAGTTTTGGGTTTGCTTTGTAGAGTAAAAAATACTTAATATAAGTTGTGTTTATTCAGCCACAATGTTGTAGTTAGGTAGCGCTGCTAGCAGTTGCTTGCCATAAAACTTGGTGGTTAGGCGGTTGTCAAAAATGGTAATTTTTCCAGTATCCGTTTCGGTGCGGATCAGTCGTCCGCAAGCTTGAATCAGTCTAAGTGAAGCATCAGGTAGGCTGATTTCCATAAATGGATTACGTTGTTGAGATTGTAGGTAGTCTGCCAAGGTTTTGTCAATCGGCGAGGTGGGCACGCTAAAACGCAGTTTTACAATGACGACGTGAGTTAGGTTGTCACCTTTAAGATCAACCCCTTCAGCAAAACTATCAAGTCCAAAAATAACACTGCCATTATTCTGTTTGCGCAATGCCATGTGTTTTTCTAAGATGGTTTTCTTTGGGTATTCACCCTGGATGAATAAATCACAATCTAGTTTATCCTCAACCATGTCAGCCACCATTTGCATTTGTTTGTTAGAGGCAAACAGTACCAAAGAGCCTTCTTCAGGGTTTAATCGTTTGAGTAGTTGACTTGCAACTTCTTGTGTGTGTTCGTACACTTGCGTTGGGTTTGCTTTAAATTTAGCAATAATAAAGTCAACCTGGCTAAATTCAAACGGAGACGGTAAGCGTAGATATTGGTTTTGCTGTTTGATTAAGCCGAGTTGTCGGTTTAATCGGTCAAAGCTACCTAATGAGGATAAGGTAGCCGAGGTAAGGATGACCCCCGCAGCTTTTGACCAAATTAATCCGTGCAAATTACTGGAAATATCAGTTTGAGCACTACATAAACTATAGTTGGTTTTTTTGTTGGCTAGTTGGTTTTTTTCAATCCAGCGTGAATGGGGTGATTTGCGCTTATCATCACTTTGTAATAAAGAAGATAATAGTTCAATGATACTATTTAGATGTTGTTCACATTCGCCACTAGCATTGTTAATAGGATCAACAATGGTTTTATCCAGTACTTTAATTTTTAAGTAGTCCGCCCAAGATTCTCTTAAACTTGAAAATTTGGTTTGAATATTGCCCAAAGAAACGAATAAGTTTTGGCTAATAGCTTTGATCGACTCATCAACCTGGCCTTGATCAAATAAGTAAACATCTTCATCAAATGCCAAACTTTTAAGCAGAGTGTTTAGATCGCCAATGTAGTCATCTACTTGCTTGATATTAATATTGGGCACGTCCTGAGCAGTTATTTTACACAGTTGCTCACTCACACCTTTAACTTGACGAATGCTGGTTTTGATAAACTCAGTACTGGTGCTCAGTGAAAAATGAGAGAGCGCTTTTGAGCTTAAATGGTGCGCTTCATCAAAAATAAAGATGGCATCATTGACATCGGGCAAAACGGTATTGCCTGTGGCTAAATCTGCTAATACTAAGTCGTGATTGGCAACAATAACATCTGCTTTGGTGATTTGCTTTCGAGCTTTGAAAAAAGCACAATCTTGATAAAACTCGCAACTTTTTGCCGTGCAAGTAAAGCGATTACAATTAATTTTTGACCACATGTCATGATCAGGCGTGCGCATCAAATCATCAATTTCACCATTCCATTTTTTTGCTGAATAATCTTCTAGCAATTCTGCCATAGAATCTAGTTGATGCTTTTTAGGTGGCTCATCAAACAGCAGGTTTGAGTCAAACAGTGTGTTATCTGAGGCGTTATCTTCACATAGATTGATCAAATTGCGAATACAGACATAACGAGATCTACCCTTAACCAGTGCATATTCAAAGTCTATTTGACAATATTTTTGCGCTTCAGGAATGTCTTTTAACAGTAGTTGTTCTTGTAAAGCGACATTGGCACTAGATACAATAAGTTTCTTTTCGTGGGCTTTGGCAATAGGGATACTGCTTAATAAATAAGCAAAGGTTTTTCCGGTGCCGGTTGGCGCTTCAACACATAAAATCTTATTTGAATCTGGATAATCACCACTCAATGTTTTGGAGATCTCTGCAATCATTTTATTTTGCGAAGGGCGAACTTTAAAGTCTGACATGTCAGACTTTAAAGCAATGAAAGAGTCTCTAATTTGGGCTTTGAGTTCGTCAGATAGCACTATGATTTACGCGCTAAGGATAAGTCGCACAGCAAGATTAGCGCATCTTTGAAAGGGGATGATTGAATATCAGCAAGGCTAGCTTTGGCCAATTCGGCTGATTTTTTAGCTTGCTTGCGTGTATAGCCAAAAGCATCAATTGATTGCAGTATGCTAATAACTTGTTTAATTTGACTGGTGTCTGCGTTGTTAATCGCGTCTTCTAGAAGTTGTTTATCGGTACCTGAAGTGTTAGCCAACGCGTAAATCATTGGCAATGTAGTTTTGCCCTCGGCAAGATCGTCACCCACTTCCTTACCCATGGTTTCGCTGTCTGATTCATAGTCCAAGACATCATCAATGATTTGAAATGCATTACCTAAATGTAGGCCGTAATTTTTTAGCGCTAACTCTTGCTGTTCATTAACCTCAGACAAAATGCCACCAATTTGCGTAGCTGCCTGAAATAGTACCGCTGTTTTACGTTCGATCACTTGATAATATTCTGCTTCTGTTAGATCAGAATTTTGGCAATTTAGCAATTGTAATACCTCGCCCTGAGCGATTTCATTGGTGGCCTTAGAAAGGATCTGCATAATCTTCATCGAGCCAGGCTCAACCATCATCTCAAAAGAGCGTGAGTAAAGAAAATCTCCTACCAGTACGCTGGCTGCATTACCCCAAACTTCGTTCGCCGTGTCTTTGCCTCGACGAGTTGCAGACTCGTCAACAATGTCATCATGCAAGAGGGTGGCGGTATGAATTAGTTCAATAACCACGGCCATCAGTCGGTGATGCTTACCTTGGTAGTTGGTCGCACGAGCACATAATAGTAATAGTAGTGGGCGCAGGCGTTTACCACCAGCGCTAATAATATAGCTACTCATCTGATTAATCAGGGCGACATTAGAACTTAAACGACTCTGTAGCAATACATCAGTTTGTTCAAGGTCTTCTTGAAGCAGGGCGCGAATGTCATCAAAATTTTGCATGGTGTTATTTTAGCTTACTTGCCAACAAATAAACTTCTTTAGATCGTGCTCTTGAGGCTTTTGGTTTGCGAATAATCACCTTATTGAAAGCTGCCCTACAAGATTTAACGTATTCATCAAAGCCAGCTCCTTGAAACACCTTAATAAAAAAAGTGCCATTCGGGGTAATGGTTTTAATGGCCATATCCAAGGCGAGTTCACATAAATACATTGATTTGGGTATGTCGACAGACAGCTGGCCACTCATGTTGGGCGCCATATCACTAAGCACTACGTCAATTTTTTTGCCACCAGTTAGTGTTAATAATTCTTCATAAACACTTTCTTCAGTAAAGTCGCCACACAAAAAATCAACTTCATCAATGGGTTCGATATCCAAAATATCACTGGCAATAACTTGACCGCTATTGCCTACAATTTTAATCGCTACCTGGCTCCATCCACCTGGTGCAGCGCCCAAATCTAATACTCGGTCACCTGGTTTGATGAATTTATCTTTTTCAATAATTTCAGTGAGCTTGTAAACTGCACGCGAACGATAACCTTCTTTTTGTGCTTTTTTTACATATTCGTCACTTAAATGTTCGCTCATCCAGCGACCAGAACTGCCTTTTTTTGCCATATCAATATTTCCTAATGTTAATGGTCATTTTACGGGATAATAGTGTCTTTTTTCGCCTCACCTAAAAAGTATGAATACTAAACTTCGAAATATCGCTATTATTGCTCACGTTGACCACGGTAAAACTACTCTGGTTGATAAACTATTGGAGCAATCAGATACGTTCGATGAGCGCTTTGAATCAACGGATCGTATGATGGATTCAAACGATCTTGAAAAAGAGCGTGGTATTACCATCTCTTCTAAGAACACGGCGATCAAATGGAAAGATTACCATATTAATATCGTTGACACTCCGGGACACGCCGACTTCGGTGGTGAAGTAGAGCGTGTTCTATCAATGGTGGATTCAGTATTGCTATTGGTTGATGCACAAGAAGGCCCAATGCCACAAACACGTTTTGTAACTAAAAAGGCCTTTGATCAAGGTCTAAACCCAATTGTAGTGGTTAATAAAATTGACAAAGATGCAGCGCGTCCTGACTGGGTAATTGATCAAGTGTTTGACTTGTTTGATCAACTGGGTGCTACTGATGAGCAACTAGATTTCCCAATTATTTATTCATCAAGTATTAATGGTTATGCGTCTTTAGAAGATGATGTGCGTGAAGGCGACATGCTGCCAATGTTTGAAACTATTGTTAAACATGTGAAAGCGCCAGAAGTTGATGTTGAGGCGCCGTTGCAGATGCAAATTACGGCACTGGATTATTCATCATTCGTGGGTGCAATCGGCATTGGTCGTATCACTCGTGGTACCATCAAAAAGAATCAGCAAGTGGTTGTCGTGGGTGCAGATGGCTCTGAAAGAAAAGCCAAAATTGCTAATTTACAAGGCTTTTTGGGTCTTGATAAGATTGACACCAATTCTTCTGAAGCGGGTAATATTGTTTGTGTTACAGGTATTGAAGGTATTTCAATTTCTGATACTTTATGTGATCCTGAAACCATTGAAGCACTACCACCACTTAGTGTTGATGAGCCGACCGTATCAATGGCCTTTAGAGTGAATGATTCGCCATTCGCTGGTCAAGATGGCAAGTACATTACCTCTAGAAATATTCGTGATCGTCTTGACAAAGAATTAATCTACAACGTGGCACTTCGCGTTGAAGACACACAAGATCCGTCAGAATTTTTAGTATCAGGCCGTGGTGAGTTGCACTTGTCAGTACTGATTGAAACCATGCGTCGTGAAGGTTTTGAATTAGCTGTTGGTCGTCCGCAAGTTATTCTAAAAGAAATTGATGATGTTGTCTGTGAGCCGTTTGAAGATTTGAGTGTTGATGTTGAAACTGAGCACCAGGGTACGGTGATGGAGAAGTTAGGTGAGCGTAAGGCTGAACTAACCAATATGGAGCCAGACGGCAATGGCCGTGTTAAATTAGACTTTAACATTCCTGCTCGTGGTTTGATTGGCTTTAGAACGGAGTTTTTAACTGCAACAACCGGTACTGGTTTAATGAATTCAACGTTTGACTCATACAAGCCGCAAAAAGCGGGTGAAATTGGTCAGCGTTCTAATGGTTCATTAATTTCAATGAACCAGGGTAAGGCAGTTGCTTACGCTATCTTTAACTTGCAAAAATCAGGTAAATTCTTTGTTGAGCATAACACAGAAGTTTATGAAGGCATGGTTGTTGGTATTCACGCCCGCGACAAAGACTTAGTAATCAACGTAATGAAGGGTAAACAACTAACCAACGTACGTGCCTCAGGTACCGATGAAGCGGTGTCGTTAACGCCAGCGATTAAGCTAGATCTTGAACAAGCATTAGAATTTATTGATGATGATGAGTTGGTTGAAGTAACACCAAACAACACACGTATTCGTAAGCGTTTGTTAAAAGAGGTTGAGCGCAAGCGCGCACGATAAACAAAAATCTAGTTACACCGAAGGCTTAACAAACTTAAGCCTTCGGTATACTGTTATCCTATGAGCAGTATTCTTGAATTTTTAGTTCGTCAAAAGAAATTAGCACTGGTGTTTACCATCAGTGTGATTGCTTTGGGGCTGCTGAGTTTTAATCAAATACAACGTGATCAATTTCCCGCAGTGGATTTTGAGGTTATCTCTATCGTTACCGCTTATCCGGGTGCCTCACCTGAAGATGTTGAGCAAAATATCACCAATATTATTGAAGATGAGCTGAGTAATATTTCAGGTATTGACAAGTTTACCTCCACATCTCGAGCGGGCACTTCCTCAATTGTTGTGACTTTATCTCAAGATGTGAGTGATACTGCAGAGCTCAAACAAGAAATTCGCAATGCGGTTAATCGTATCAAATCTTTGCCTGAAGAGGTGGTTGACTTGCCTCGCGTGCTTGATCTAAAAACCTCGCGTAAAAGTGTGTTGAAAATTAGCATTGGTAGTGAGCAATTAAGCTATGCAGCGCTTAGAAGCGTTGTTGATAATTTAGCCGATTCAATTGAATTGATTGATGGGGTTTCAGAGGTTGAAAAACAAGGGTATCTAGATAAAGAAATTCAAATCCACGTCGATCCTGAAAAGCTCTATCGGTTTGAGTTGTCTTTGCCACAGGTAATGAGTGCCATCACTCAGCGAAATCAGCGCTATACCGTGGGCAGTAATCATCAGCGTCAGCAGGAAAAAACCATTGTGGTTTTGTCTAAATTTGACAGTGCAGAGGATGTTGGTGAAGTGATTGTTAAATCAACCTTTGAGGGGCTGGTGGTCAGACTTAAAGATATTGCCAGTATCCAGCCTGGCAATGTTGAGGAGAAGTCCATTGTTCGTGTAAATGGCAAAAAGGGCTTTATTTTAAGAGTCAAAAAACAATCGCAAGCAGATGTGATCACCACCGTTGATTTAGTGAAGACGCACATGGACGATGTGGCGAGTAAATACAACAACCAGTTGGATATTTTTTATTCATCTGATTTGTCTAAGTATGTGCGTAATCGCCTAGATATTGTTACCAATAATGGCCTAATTGGCTTGTTATTAGTATTGGTGGTGTTGGGTGCGTTTTTGTCATTTAAAACAGCATTTTGGGTGGCGGTTAGTCTGCCAGTTAGTCTACTAGGTACGGTGGCTTTATTGGGCGTTACCGGCGAAACTATTAATTTAGTATCGCTCGCTGCCATGATTTTAGTTTTGGGTATTGTGGTGGATGATTCAATCATTGTGGCAGAGAGTATTCACCATTATAAGCAAACAGGTGAGAATAAATTTAAGTCTGCCGTGCACGGGTTTAAGCGGGTTATCATGCCGGTTGTAACCACTATTCTCACCACCATCCTAGCCTTTTCATCCATGTTTTTAATGGAAGGCATGATGGGTAAATTTATCTACGTTATTCCATTGGTGATTATTTTTGCCTTGGTGTTATCTTTTCTTGAGGTGTCATTAGCATTGCCTGCGCACTTGGCAGGGGTTAATGAGGCACCAAAACAACACAATTGGTTTGAATTTTTTGAAGATAAGTTTGAGTTGTTTTTAGCACGCGTGTTAAAGATTCGTTACTGGGTGGTGTTGCTGTTTAGTGTTGTGCTGGCGCTTTCTTTATATTTTGCCATGACACAAATGAAGTTCTCTTTGTTTCCTACTGTGGGCGTTGACACCATTAGCGCTCGAATGACCATGTCTACAGGCTCTTCTTTGGCCAATACAGAAGCTAAAGCTCAGCAGGTTGAGGCGCTTATTACCGAGGTAGTGGGTAAGGAGTTAGTGTCTGTCACCACAGATGTGGGAAAATATTTTACTCATAAGGCTAAATTTACCATTGAGCTAGTGCCCTCATCACAGCGAACATTGGATTCTAAAGCCATTCTTAAGGCGCTTAAAGCGCGCGCAGCTGACATTAAAAACGTAGAAAAACTAAAATTTTCTGTACATCGACCAGGTCCGCCTCAAGGCGAAGATATTGAAATTAATCTCATTAGTCAAATTGGTGCTGATAACCAACAGGCAGCTAATCGTTTGGAGCAAATATTGCTTGATTTACCAGGCGTGGACAATGTCAATCGTGACGATGATCCAGGTAAAGCGCGCATTGAAGTTAAGCTTGATTTTGAAAAAATGGCGCGTTTGAACATTGATTTTTATACCGTTAATCGCTATCTGAGAGCAGCCTTTACAGGTATTGATGTGACCAATATTCGTGAGGGGCAAAACGATGTGAATTTCCGCTTATATCTAGGTAATTCACAGCAATCTGAACGTTTTATCAATTCTTTAAAAGTGGTTAATAAATCAGGTCGTGTGGTGCCTTTGTCTAATTTTTCTTCCATTCGCAATATTGTTGGCGAGCCTGATTTTAATCACTATAACGGTCTTAGATCAATTATGGTCAGTACCAGTATTGATGATGAAAAAACCAGCACCAGTGAAGTAATGAAAGCCGCCTTGAGTCAGCTTAATTTGAATGAAGACTTTCCGTCAGTGCGAGCGGTTTCTGAAGGGGGTGCCAAAAAGACCATGGAATCTATGGATAGCTTTAAACAAGCATCTATTATGGCAATTTTTGGTATTTTCTTGTTATTGGTCTTATTGTTTAACTCTTATACGCAACCGTTACTCGTTTTAAGCGCCATTCCATTTTCAGTCATTGGTGTGATTTGGGCGTTTTTCTTGCATGGTGAAACGCTTAGTTTTTTCGCTATTTTAGGGGTTTTGGCGTTGGTTGGTGTGATTGTGAATGATTCGTTGGTATTGGTGTCACACCTTAATTATCTTAAAGATAAGGCGCTAGACAAGGTAGAAGTTCATGAGTGGATAATTAAGGGTGTCAAAGACCGGTTGCGTGCGGTAGTGTTGACCAGTCTTACCACGCTCGCTGGCATTATTCCTTTGGCATATGGTATCGGTGGTACTGACTACATGTTGCAGCCAATGGCGCTGGCACTCGGTTATGGTTTGTTATTTGGTACATTAATGACACTGGTGTTGCTACCATGCCTATATTTAATGAACTATGAATTTGTAAGTTGGATTAAAAGATTGAGAGGTGTCTTAAATCAATAAATCTACATCTGTTGGTGGTAAACAAACCTCATCACTACATGCCTGCAGTGTTAGTGTTAATATTGGTGGCGTAAAATCTTCTGATTTATTATTTAGCTTAACTTTTATACTGACTTGATTTTTGTATATCGATAGTTTTGTTGATGAGAATCCTAACTTAACTAAATTGCCTTTTGGATAGCTAGCTTGTATTATTTCCCAGTTTTTATTAGCACTCACTATATTGGTTGCAATGAGTGAGTCTTGTAATGGCTTGTTTGAGTTGATATGCCAAATAGGCTTTAGTTTAATGTTAATTTCAAATTGATCGCTAGATAACTTTGTACTCTGAATGTGAATGCGACCATCATATACATACTGCGTATTTGCTACTTCCCCATGATAATCATTATTAATTCCTAGTATGAATGAGCTGTGTCCATATGGATCTTGGTTGATGTTGTTGGCAAATGCACTTAGTAATTGATGTTTTTGCTGCTCAAGATCTTTATTGCTTATTCTATTGTTAAGTTTTACCAGTACTTGATAAGCGATACCATTGCTTGAAGGTATTGCTGCGTCGTATGATTCTTTATTGTTGTTTATATATTTACTATTGTGCGCAATATTGAATCCAAATTCTTTTTTATCCCAAAATTTATCATTCATGGTGTCAATTAATTGAATTGTGCGCTCAAGCCAAATATTATTATTTGTTTGATCAAATGCACTTATGTATGCATTAGCAAGATATGCATAATCTTCGAATAAAGCCTTGGCTTCTAGTTTATTGTCTATAGAAACTCTATATAGTTCACCATCTTTATAAAAATTATCATATAGGTAGTTAGCAAGATCTAGGCCTGATTCAGTATACTTACTATCATTAAATATCTCTCCAGCCTCAAGTAGTGCCGGGATCATTAAGGCATTCCAAGAAAGTAGTATTTTTTTATCAGTAAGTGGTGGAATTCTTTTAATTCTAACTTGGTATAACTTATCAAGTATTTTGTTAATCTGAATATGTTCATTGGTTTTAATACTATTAATATTTTTGAAATGAATAACGTGAGCACCATCAATTTCACTAGAGTGTGACAAATCAAACCATTTGTTAAAATTAGTAAATTCATTTTTGCTAAGAGAATTTTCTAACTCATCTTTAGACCAGATAAAAAACCTACCTTCTTCACCTTGAGAGTCGGCATCAGTAGCCGAGAAAAATCCACCATTTTTACCTTGCATTTCTTTTAAAACGTAATCTAGTGTTTGTTCTGCAATCTTTTTATAGAGTGGTTTTTGTGTAAGTTTGTATGCGCGTGCATACACCAAAGCAAGCTGAGCTTGATTGTAAAGCATTTTTTCAAAATGTGGTATTAACCAAGCACTATCTATTGCATAACGATGAAATCCACCACCTATAGTGTCATAGATTCCGCCACTTGCCATAGTGTCCAGTGTCAAGGTTATGGCCTCTAGTTGCTCAGCATTTGGATGGCGAAATTGTTCATTTATAAGCAATAGCAGTATCGACTCATTTGGAAATTTAGGCGCATTGCCAAAACCCCCTTCAAGCTCGTCAAATTCAGATAATATGGAGTCTAACGCTTGGACAGAAATGTCTTTATTAATTGGGCTTTTTATTAATGTTGCATTGGCATTTAATATTTTATTAATATCATTAGCTTGAGTTATTATTCTATCTTGCTGATTTTCCCAAAGATTTTTTATACGTGAGAGGATTGTTAATAAATCTTTTTTTGGAAAATA
>NZ_JAQRMS010000089.1 GCF_028599055.1 Candidatus Thioglobus sp. | reverse complement strand
TTTGCTTTGGTACAACCTGAAGAGGCCACATTACGCACTTGGGCAAATATCGCCAGTGGATTATATTAAAATCAATGAAACAAAGTATGAGAAAAAGTGCAATATGTTATGGACGCATACAATTTGTTGAATTTGTAACTAAATTATGGTACCATATTATTCATGAGTAAGAAAGAAAAATTGTTAAAAAAATTTCTTTATAATTCGGGGACATGTACCTAATTATTTTGTTATACTGTCACTATGGCAAGACAAGCAAGAGTTGTACTCCCTGGATATCCACACCACATTACACAGCGTGGTAATAGGCGTCAGGATGTGTTTTTCCAGCCGTCTGATTATCAATACTATCTAAAGCAACTGAAGCATAATTGCGATAAACAGCAGGTTGATATCTGGGCCTATTGTCTGATGACCAATCATGTACACCTCATTGTCTCACCCCAGGAGGAAAGCGCGCTGTCAAAAGCAATTGGCGAGACACATAAAAACTATACCAAAATGATCAACAAGCGTAAACAGTGGTCTGGATTTTTGTGGCAAGGGCGATTCTCTTCATTTCCGATGGATGAGTCTTACTTGCTAAGAGCAGCGGCATATGTTGAGCTTAACCCCGTAAAGGCAGGTATGGTTAAACAGCCACAAGACTATCTTTACAGTAGTGTTCATGCGCATCTATCAGGTAAAGACGAACTAGATATTATTAAACCAAAACTCTTGCTGGATATGGTTGACGATTGGGACACATACCTTAACCTCTCTAGGAAAGATGACACTATTGAGATGCAGAAGCATGCTAAAAATGGGTTGCCATTAGGAAAAAAAGATTTCATTCAAAAGATGGAAATACAGCTAAATCGAATATTAACCCGTCAAAAACCAGGCCCGAAAAAATAATTAGGTACGTGTCCCCAAACTAATTACCCAAACTAAAACTGAGCGTTTGCAATTGAAGACCCTAAAGCTTTTTTAAATTGATATCAAGGTAGGACAATTTTTGATGAAATACAACGAACGCCTAATTTACTAAGTTATTTACAAGGCATTGTTGACAATGAAAATATCAACGGTAGGTTTGTACTAACAAGCTCTCATCAATTAGAATTACGCGCTGCAGTATCACAATCACTGGCCGGTCGTACAGGAATCCTACATTTATTGCCACTCTCTATTGCAGAGTTAAAATCTGCAAGGCTTGAATTTGATGATTTTGAGTCGTATGTTGTTCATGGATTTATGCCAAGAATTTATGATCAAAATCAAAGACCTCATCGCGCCTATTCAAATTATTACCAAACCTATATTGAAAGAGATGTTAGGCAGTTAATCAAGCTTAAAGATGACAGCTTATTTGAAAAATTTATGAAGCTGCTTTCAGGAAGAGTAGGGCAATTGGTGGATTACCAATCACTAGGCAATGATGTCGGGGTTAGTTCAGTCACGATCAAACAATGGCTCTCAATTTTGGAAGCCTCTTTTATGGTATTTAAACTACCCCCTTATTTTGATAATTTTGGTAAGCGTGTCATTAAATCGCCTAAATACTATTTTACTGATGTCGGTTTGTTGGCTTATTTACTCGGTATTGAAAAGCCAGAGCAGGTAAGCCGTGATCCATTGGTTGGCAATATATTTGAAAATCTCATCGTGATAGAAGCATTAAAGAGTAGATACAACCAAGGCCATAATGCAGACCTGTACTTCTTTAGGGATAGTAACGGAGTTGAGATTGATCTGCTGTGTAAAACCACACAAGGTCTTATTGGTGTTGAAGTCAAGTCAGCATCAACTTGGCATGCTAAATTTGCTAAAGGACTTCTGGCTTTTTCTAAAACCAATTCTCAGTTATCACGTAGCATTGTTGCTTATAGTGGTAAATCTATTGACCTTAGTAATGGTGTTGAAGTGATTGAATACAAACAGTTTTCAATTTATTAATCATAATGCATTCCAATATAAACCATTAACAAATGCTTTTTTTTACCCCTCAAGGGGGTATTGAACAGAATGCAATGCTAACCATAATTCAAGGTTTGCAATGCAGTAGCTGTTGTGTTTTCAGGATACAGGGTTAATACATGCACACGTGCGATAATATCGTATAATTGCAAATAATTAGGTACGTGTCCCTAATCCTCCTCTTAAACGTCTCAAATAGGTCTATTTATAAACGCTTTTTTTTTGCGTAAAATATCAATTTATTCTGTTCAATATCTTCTTAATGGTCTAAAATAACCCTCTTAATATTATTGCTACTGCTAACCAACATTTAAGGGTTTGCAGTGCGGTAGCCGTTGTACAATTCAAGTAAACAATCTTTCAATAAAAAACTTATATCGACAAATGATCAAGCAATTATTAGGAGTAGTTAAATGAAAATCACCATAGCAGGCACCAGCTACGTCGGCCTTTCCAATGCCATGCTTTTGTCTCAAAACCATGAGGTTGTTGCCCTTGATATCATCCCTGAGAAGATTGAACAACTTAACAATAAAATCTCTCCTATTGTTGATGCTGAGATTACAGATTTCCTAGCTAATAAAAACCTTAACTTTACTGCAACACTAGATAAAGAGCTCGCCTATAAAGACGCAGACTTTGTCATCATTGCCACACCAACTGATTACGATACTACTAACAACTACTTTAATACCGCTTCGGTAGAAGCGGTTATTCAAGATGTGATTGACATTAATCCTAAGGCTACAATGGTTATTAAATCAACCGTACCGGTTGGATACACTCAAAGCATTAAAGATAAGTTTAATATTGATAACATCATCTTCTCTCCAGAGTTTTTAAGAGAAGGCTTAGCGCTGTATGACAATCTCTACCCATCACGAATTATTGTTGGTGAGCAATCAGATAGAGCCGAAGTGTTTGCTAACCTTCTGCAAGAAGGCGCTATAAAAGAGAATATCGACGTCTTGTTTACAGACTCTACTGAAGCAGAAGCAGTTAAACTTTTTAGTAATACTTATTTGGCTATGAGAGTCTCATACTTTAATGAGTTAGACTCCTATGCAATGGCGCACAATTTAGATTCGAAACAAATTATTGAAGGCATTTGTCTCGATCCAAGAGTTGGACCTAATTACAATAATCCATCGTTTGGTTATGGGGGTTATTGCTTACCTAAAGACACTAAACAACTTAAAGCTAGCTACAAAGGCGTGCCTAATGCTTTAATTGACGCTATTGTTGATTCTAACTCCATTAGAAAAGACTATATTGCAAATTCTATTATCGCCAAACAGCCGAAGGTTGTAGGTGTTTATAGACTCATCATGAA
Organism: Candidatus Thioglobus sp.; assembly: GCF_028599055.1. Taxonomy (GTDB): domain Bacteria; phylum Pseudomonadota; class Gammaproteobacteria; order PS1; family Pseudothioglobaceae; genus Thioglobus_A. Next base: position 1,535 of record NZ_JAQRMS010000089.1, on the reverse strand, counting down.
GGCGGGCTCTGATAACTTTAGAGCGTCATCCATACAAGGAATTATGGAACGTATTCGAGATAAAGGCATTGAGATGGTCATATATGAGCCAGTCTTAACTGGACAAGGTGAGACTGAATTCTTTAATTCAAAAGTAATCGTAGATTTAAATGAATTCAAAAAAAATAGTGATGTTATTATTGTTAATAGAATGGAAGACGAAATGGAAGATGTTAAGGGTAAGATTTTTACAAGAGATTTATTTGGCAATCATTAAACAGGGGTTTATATGTTGAATTTTGCATTAGTAGGGTGTGGGCGTATTGCAAAGCGCCATTCTGAATTGTTGGGCTTTAATGAAATTAATGGGGCGAAATTAGTCTCTGTTTGTGACAATGTGATTGATAAGGCAAACAAAATAGCGGAACAATTTAAGGTGTCATCATACCAAGAGATGGATGAGATGATGAAATCTGAATCCATAGATGTTGTTGTTATTTTAACGCCTAGTGGACTTCATGCAGAGCATGTAATCAACTTATCTAAGTATGGCAAACATATAATGGTTGAAAAGCCTATGGCGCTAACTATTAAAGATACGGAAAATATGATTTATGCATGTGATGCAAATGATGTTAAATTGTTTGTTATTAAACAAAATAGATTTAATGTTCCTGTAGTCAAGCTAAGAGAAGCCTTAGATGCCGGCAGATTTGGAAAGTTAACCTTGGGCACTGTCAGGGTTAGATGGGCAAGGCATCAAGCATATTATGATCAAGATCCATGGAGAGGGACTTGGGCTATGGATGGCGGTGTATTGACAAATCAAGCTAGTCATCATGTAGATATGCTTGAATGGATGATGGGCGATGTTGAAAGTGTTTTTGCAAAGATGACGACAGCATTGGCCGATGTGGAAACAGAAGATACAGCCATTGTTGCTCTAAAATTTAAAAATGGCGCCCTTGGAATTATTGAAGCGACAACCGCAACAAGGCCGACAAACTTGGAAGGGTCTATATCGATTTTAGGCGCACATGGAACAGTTGTAGTGGGTGGTGTTGCAGTCAATGAAATGCAGACATGGGTCTTTGAAGATGAGCAAGAGGGTGATTCTAGTGTTTTAGAAGAGTTTTCAGTTAACCCTCCAAATGTGTACGGTTTTGGGCATCAGGCATATTATGAACATGTGGTTGATTGTATAGTGAATGGAAGTGCTAATTTAGTTGACGGACTACAAGGACGTAAAAGTATAGAATTAATTAGCGCAATTTATGAGTCTGCAGAAACTGGGAAAGAGGTATTTTTAAAATTCCAACCTAAACATCGTCGATTGGGACAAAAAAGCTAAAAATGGATTTAAAGTCTATAAGTATTAAGAATGTAGATTTTGGTAGCAATGTAACCATTATTGAGCCAGTGAATTTGTATGGTTGTTCGATTGGAGATGATTCTTTCGTAGGGCCTTTTGTAGAGATTCAGAAAAATACAACAATTGGAAAAAATACGAAAATACAATCACACTCTTTTATCTGTGAGCTTGTCAGTATCGGAGA
>NZ_JAQRMS010000088.1 GCF_028599055.1 Candidatus Thioglobus sp. | reverse complement strand
TGTCTCATGTTAACGTTGATTACGCCGCTGTTAGTCTATTCAAAGCATTACTGATTGGCACTTGGCAAGAAATAAGTAGTTAAAGGGGACAGTTAAAGGGGACAGTTAAAGGGGACGGTACCCTTTTATAATTCTTTTATTAAAAATCCAATAAAAATTACTGTTTTTTCTTTATTTTAGCCCAATTCTTAAAATTTGCTAAATTTTTTCAAACAGCGCTATATACAGCATTAAAACGGCCTTTTAACCTATTTTTTATCGGTAAAACTGGTCATTAATCTCTAAAAAGGCTTGATATTCATACAAAACTTGGCCATTATGAAAATTTGCTAAATTTTTCCTTTGAGAAAAACTGGCATTAATCAACCATATTGATGTCAACACCCTGTTCGAGCAATTTAGCTTGATAGGCATTTCGATAAGCGTTGAAATCTTCATAAGTTTTATGGTGTCCACCACTTACAAAACTCAAGACAGCATTCAAATGAAAACTAAATAGACGATTATCAATTTCTATAATTTTCTTGCCTTCGTCAAATAATAAAAATCCAGGTCGATAGCTTAGATTATGCTGCTCAGCCAGTTGTTTTGGTGTGGTTTTAGTGCCATCAAACAAAACAATCTGCTCATCAGAATCAGCATCAAAACGCACAAACAAGAACTTATCTAGCTCATCAAGCACATCATCACGATTGAATAATTTCTCGTGGATATCACTACAGCCAACACAGCGCTTATCTTCAAACAACATGGCAACTGGATCACTAAAGTTAGAAAAATCTGTTACTTTCTCAAGCAATGAATGAGAAGCAAACTGATAACTAGGTGCTGACTTGTTGGCAACAAACTGATTTAACGATTGTGATTTTGAGTGGTCTTTAGCAACATATTCAACAGTATGGCCAAATAATGTCGGATTGCGATATCCATTAGTTCTAAAAATTTGTTTGCCTTGTTTATCTAAAAACACAATGGTAGGTGTGTATTTGACGCCAAGCTTCTGTGCAAGCTCCTTTTCACTCATTGCATCGCCATCAGGCATAGTGATTTCTCGACCGCCTTTAATATTAACCGCAATCACTGAAAAATGCTCTTTTATGAAATTTTCATTGTTGCCACTTTTAAAGTTTTGACTCAACATGGCGTCACAATATGGACAACCATCTAGATGAAAAAACAACAGCACTTTCTTGGCTTCATCGCCCGCTTCTTCAACATCTTCACCAATATCTAAAAAACTGTCAGTAAACCAAGAAGGCACTTCATATTGTGCCCCACCAGTAACCTTTCCTGGTTCAACGGCGTGAGCTGATATCAACGAAACAAACGCCAATATAAAAGCTATTATTATTTTCTTCACAACACCCTCCTCAAAGATTTTATTGCTTAATAATAAACTATAAAGCTAATAATAACAAACTCTGATTAGCAGATGCTGATGAGGTGTTGAATTGAGCTCTAGGTTAGACAAACACTTATCGGCCATCAAATAGTGCTTCAACACTATTCATTGAGGTTGGTAGTTGCAAAACCCCGTGTATTGGATAATCCACCGCATCAAGCACATTAAGGAATTTCATCTCTTTCTTTTTTGCCAGAACAATCACTTTAGTATTGGGCGAATACTTGATAAGACTGACCAATAAACCCTCTATGTTGGACTTATAAATACCGCTATAGTTGGTACTATAAGCATAAAAAAATTCGACCACAATAAAATCTACTGGTTGTTTCTTTATTAAGGCAGTGGCTTTACGAACGCTATTTACCCTCAGCTCATCAAATCCTCTACGGCTATACAATTCACTACAATCTGGAAATAAGATTGATTCAATGATTGAAATAACAATCGGTTTAGACATTATCTAACTACTTACAATTTGCCTTTTAGCAAATAAAACACCACCGCCACCAACAAAATAATAATTAGTAGCTCAATGGCGAACACGGTTAGTCGTTAATTGAATAACAAGCCACGCCGCCTTTTTGAGAGCCTGCGGCAAACATGCATCGTACGTTTGGATTGTCAGCTGGAATCCACTCATAAACGCGAATATTCCAACCGGCAGTTTCAATCAAATACTCAGAGCTTGGCTTAACGGTTTGCGCACCCATGGTGGTCATTTTTTCCCAAAGACCTGCTTGTGCAGATATTGACAAGGTGAATGCGATTATTAATGTGATTAGTTTCATGTTATCTCCAGGTATATTGGTTAATTAACGCATGCCGCGTTGTTTTTTGATCAGCTCATATGCGCTGATAATTTCTTGTGTTTTTTCCTTGGCCAGCTTCATCATCTCTTCTGGCAATCCTTTGGCCACGAGCTTATCTGGATGATGCTGAGACAACAGTCGACGATAAGCGCGCTTCAGCTCTTTATCTGTGGTATTTTTATCCACACCTAAGATAACGTAAGCATCATCAATGGTTGGCTGATTAGCGCTATGACTGGTAGCTGCAAATTGTTGAATCAGACTCTCTAGCTCATGAAGGGAAAAATGCAATTTTTGCGCAATATACTTAAGTGCTTCATGCTCTTTGTTGTCTAATACGCCATCTGCGTATGCTGCCTGAATTTGAATTTCCAAAAACATGCGAACCAAATGTGTACGTCTGTGGCTTTCAAGTCTAAATTGATCGAGTACCTCATCCAAATTAAAGCCATCACTTTTGCCTTGATTAAACAGCTCTTTTGCCACTTTTTGCATGTCTGCTTCAAGCTGCAAATGTTGCATTACCTGTTGTGCTAATAAAATTTCAGATTTTGATACCCTGCCATCAATTTTGGCAATATAACCCATAACTGAAAACACGCTACTAAAAAACGCTGCTTGAACTCGCTGTTGGTCGCCTATATGATAATTTTGATCAAAATTACCAAAGCTGGATTTGCTTTTAGAAAGATTACCTGCAAAGGCTGCGCCAAGCATTGCCCCCAGAGGGCCGCCTAAAATAAAACCAAATGCACCGCCCAAAACGGTTGTCCACCAACTCATAACACCTATCCTTTCTGTGGTTTATTTTTAGGCTTTTTCTTGGGCTTGTTACCCCAAAAGCCTTTCTTTTGTTTAGATTTGTTATCCGCAGAGTTGCTGTCTTTTCCGTATCTCGGCTTATTTCTGGGTTTGCTCTTTTTCGGCTTTTTCTTTTTAGGCGGCAAAAGGTTTTTGGCTGATTCTGGCACATTATGATCAGGCGTAAAATCATCCACCATAATTCGGTCTAGTTTCTTTTGTGTCAGGCGCTCAATATCAAATAACTGCTTTGCCTCATCAGCACTCACCAGTGAAATTGCCTCACCCTTGGAACCAGCACGGCCTGTTCGCCCGATACGATGAACATAGTCTTCTGGCACATTTGGCAGGTCAAAATTTACCACATGTGGCAACTCAGATATGTCAATACCACGCGCTGCAATATCTGTTGCCACGAGCACGTTAACCTTACCCGCTTTGAAATCAGCCAAAGCTCTAGTTCGAGCACCTTGGGATTTATTGCCATGAATGGCTGCAGCGGTAATACCTTTCTTGCCCAACTGAGTGGCAATACGATTAGCACCATGCTTGGTACGACTAAACACCAGCACCTGATACCAGCCGTGATCTTTAATTAGCTTGGTAAGCAACGCCTGTTTTTTAGATTTATCAACCGGATGAATCCACTGCTTGACTGATTTCACGGTGGAGTTTCTAGGGGTAACTGAAATTTCAACCGGATTATGCACTAAGGTTTTAGCCAGCTTTCTAATCTCATCAGAAAAGGTTGCTGAAAACATTAACGTCTGCCTTTTAACAGGCAAAATCTTTAAAATTCGCTTAATATCATGAATAAACCCCATATCTAGCATTCGATCCGCTTCATCAAAAACAATGATTTCTAGCTGATCAAACTTAACGGCATTTTGCGAATAAAGATCTAATAAGCGCCCTGGAGTAGCTACCAATATATCCACCCCACCTCTAAGCTTCTGCATTTGTGGATTAATTTTCACCCCGCCAAATACCACCGTTGACTTGAGTGGCAGTTGTTTGCCGTAGGTATCAACACTAGCTTGCACTTGTGCTGCTAGCTCACGTGTTGGCGTTAGGATTAGCGATCGAACTTGATTCGATTTAGTCGGCTGCCCTTTAGAAAGTAGTTGCAAAATTGGCAAAGTAAAGCCTGCAGTTTTACCCGTGCCGGTTTGCGCTGCCGCCATAACATCTTTACCCTCTAGCACCAGAGGAATAGATTTCTCTTGTATGGGTGATGGCTTGTCATAGCCTTGCTGAGAAACTGCCTTCAGAATTGAATCTGATAAGCCTAATTTAGAAAAACCCATAATCATATTGAGATCAATTAAAAATGCTCATTTTACAAGAGCAAACTATAATAAATAACATGAATGATTACCAAGCGCTAAAAACCCCCTGTGTGGGCATTTGCAAATACAACAAAAACAACTATTGTGTTGGATGCAAACGTCATAGTGACGAAATTAGTGGCTGGATCAACTATTCAGACGACGTTCGAAAGGCCATCATGCAGGATCTAAAAGATCGAAAAATTGATTAGCTCATCTCAGCAGTTGTACGCACTTTAACACTTAGCGCATGCAGTTCGCAATACATTGGCAATTGGCCAAGAGGCACCCCAAAATGCCATGACTAACACCATCCATAAATAAAGTCGACTATTCGTCATGACAACCCAAGCAGCACACCTGCCAAAATCATCACTACAGCAACTATCTGATTAATACGTCGATCCATGTGAGTCTTAGTGAATAGTGTCTTAATCTTAACGACGCCGACATTAATCAAACTAATGCCAGCCAATAAACCCAGTCCAACTGTTAGTAATATTTGTACTGCATAGAAAAAATTCACATTCGATAATTCAA
>NZ_JAQRMS010000087.1 GCF_028599055.1 Candidatus Thioglobus sp. | reverse complement strand
TTATAATATCCGTTTGTCCTTTTTTCATGACTTGTCATAGGGTTTTTGAAATGAGTAGTACGCCGGGTGTCACTAGTGAAGCAAGATCTGCTTAAACTTCTGGAACATTTGAGTTCACGTACACCTGCCTTTTGTTAAGTCTTCTCTCTTTTGTCCATTGCATTGTTTGTCCCTCGATTTTTACCTTTTGATTGCCCTTTGGTATCATCAATTGTCTTATTGGTGCATAACTCACTTTCTCAAGCTACGCGGAGTAAACCATCGATATGTAAACAAAATTATCAGGATACGCTAAATTGGTCTTTTAAAGGAAGCTTGCTTGGCCCGTTTTGAAATTATTGTTAGATTTTCGAACTCCTCCGCGTTCATGTACAATACAATACAGTACCAATACAAAGTATATATCATTATTATCTCATCGAATCATCACGCACTCACTAAAATGAAACTTTCAATTTATTAATACAGATTCCGACGGTGGACACTTATTCTAACGCAAATGAGATGCATATACATTCGAATCTTAAAAAGACAAGATATCTGAAGAAATATACCTCAATATCTGATCTAGGTCACCTTGGCAACACACCTATAGCTTCGGAAGACGAAAAGATCAATAATCCGTCAAGTGTTAAAGGTCAAAAGGTTAATGATACCAAAATGTATCCACAACTATTCCCAGAACTGACCAAAGAGTTCAACCAAAAATACGGAAAGGTCAAATCAGAAAATGTGGATTATTCCGAGCAATACGGGAATTTTAATGCACTTTCTATAGAAGATCCTGACAATATAATGTTGGTACATGGCAAAGAATTATCTGAAGACGTAAATGCATACCGATTACGCGATTTTGAAGATTACGAAAGAATGGAAGGACCTCGTGAAATCGGCATAAGCAGGGAAGAAATACGGGGAACGTATTATGAAGAAACACCCATTCCCCTTTATGAAAATTTATGTACAAGTGATAACAGGGAGTCGTCCGACTCGTCAAATTCTGACGAATTATGTACACACATTACTACTGGCGTCCATGTTTACAAACCACGTGGTATTGTACAAGTGACTGTGAAAAAAAAGTATTACGGTCAGAAAATGACGAATTATACTAAGGCTACTGGTGCTAATTGACACTTACAGTAATTATTCAGCTATTGCCACGAATACCGGTCTTGATGGACAGAGGAAACCTTGAACGGACGGGGGACCCACTAGTCATCAATGCCGTCTTAACGCATGGGCACACTGTAGGTCCCTGTCAGTCACGAGTGTCCGAATCCTTAACATTTGAAGTGGGTATATCAGACTTGCTTCATTGCTTGATGGATGGAGAAAGTCTGGTCAGTTTTAACAAACTGACTGGTAAACCACCAGCCATGAGTGTCCGAATCCTTAACACGTGAGATGGAAATCGTATTCTTGTTTCAATTACGATTATCATTTCCTGAACTGGCTTTGGGTATTAAAAAAATATGACTTCACAGAAGGTGTCATTAATGTGGTCAGAGGATACAAGTCTCTCTGGTACATCCGAAAGTTTATTTGAAGCCAAGTTTTTATTTTATGTATTTTGCCTCAATTTTTGTACATTTGTTTATTGTTCTTGTATCCGGATTGTTTCTATGCTCAATATTTATTCATTCGTTGTATCTGGATTGGTCACTATTCAATATCCATTCAAACTTGGCTACTCTATATCCGGATCCCGGATCGGTCTTACTTACATACTTACTATTTGAAATGTAGGTGTTGCAGGCACACACCTTTGATGGTCAATTCCAAATCAAACGGTCAATACATGTACATCAAGTGTAAATTTATATGCTTGATATATATTTTTGTATATAAATACTCTGAAGCTCGACCATTATTATTTTACAACTGATGGGTCACTGTACTTGTTATACAGCATACATCTGAATGTATTAATATTACTACATGTATGTTAATGATATGTTTAAATTTTTATTGGTTGTTGTTTCCAAGGATTTATATAGATCCTGGTTTTTTTCATAATATGTCCAATCAATGTAATCAATATACAATCATTGTATTAAATTTGTTAATTGTTCTGCCCGAAAGGGATCCTTAATTGGAAAATAAAGATGTGTTTGTTTGTTGGTTGTAACATCTACACATATGAACTTTCAAAATGATAGGGATCTTTATATTGTAAGAAGTCGTTCAAGTTTGAGGAATTGCTATTTAAAATGTAGGAGGAGTTACACAAACATGACGAAAACAATTTCTCACTCAAATGGCGGAGACATAAAGAGGATGAATTTCATTTCTTTTTAACTGCAAATGTAATTTTAAAAAAGAGGCAGATGTTAAAATAATGACTTCTTGTGTTACACGGTCGTTATACTTTAGTACAAGATGATTAATACTCAAATGGTGTGATCTAATTTTATTGTATATTATTTGTTTGTATTACCATTTGTAATTTTATACTCTCATCCAATTGGATTTTTTTTTAAAAGAAACAATTGTTTATTATGACGATATCATTACTACATTGTATGTACATATTATTTGTCACAATGGCGAATTAAACGTATTAAAAAAAGCAAACCAGTTAAATTTTACATACATAATTAATGGCTTTGAAAATACAAAACAAGAGGATATTTTGAAAAGTAGGCAAACATCACACGCACGCACGCACACATACACACACACACAGGTCCTGGCGTGACATAATCACACAAATATGACGGAGTTTAATTAATGGAATTATAACGACGTAAACACTCTTCATAATTAGATCTCCAACAACTATGAAAAATATAAACAACTTGTACAGATTTGATTCTTCACAAGAAGAATACACACCATCATAAAAATGAATGCTTATAAATGGAATTTTTCAGTGATTGAGTGATGGTTGTTTGACGCCAAATAAGCAATTTTTTCAGATATACCATGGCGAGAAGAAGTTACATAATGATGAGATGATGATGATCAGGGGCGGATCTAGGATTTCCAGTTAGGGGGGAGGAGGGGCGTGCAAAAAAATGGCACAGAGTGTAACGAAGCGCGAATTTTTTTGGGGGTATTTGGTGTGAAAAATCATGATTTTACGCAAAAAAAAAATCAAATTTTAGGGGTATTTCGCGTGAAAAATCACGATTTTACGCAAATTTTTTTTTCCAATTGTAGGGAGGGTACACGCCCCCTCTACATCCGCCACGGATGATGTACTCTTTGTACTAGACCAACACGATGAGCTGGATTCTTAGGGTTAACTTACTTAAACAACAGCTTGTAGATATGTTGCTCCACTCAGACACAACTGTGTTACTTTGAAAATTTGTGCTCTGTCTTTTACTTAATAAAGTTACTTTTTAGGCTTCTAATTTATTTTAATTATTTACTTAGTGTTTGTATTTTAATTAGTTTAAATAATTTCTGCATGTTTAAATTTTTAGTCAATTGCTGGCATCTTTTAGTATATTTAATATAGATGTTTTAAATTTCTGCTAGTATTTTTATGTATGTACCTATATGTGTGTTTTGTTATACTTTTGCTGTTTTGTTTTAAACTATCAGTCGGTAAAAGAGCTCTTCAAAGCTCATGTTTGTCATGTTGATTTGTATATATATATATATATATATATATGCCGACTTAAAATAAAATTTACTTTACTTTACTTTACAAATATTATTCTGATTTCTCTTTCTTTCTAAGAACTTCTAGGAGCAGCAACAAATATCAATGTCATAGTCTCTGGGTAACCCGACCACGACTCGAACATATTGTGACGTAATGAGTAATTAAAGCGAATGAAGAATATAACTTTTATTAAATATCGAAGTGTAATCGTATAGTGCGAGAACAAGTCTGAATCTGAAAAGCAAGAGCAACAAGTTATAAAGAAAATGTTTATGTAAATTCTGGGAAGTCCACATGGCTCGTGACATTCTCTATCCAGAGTTGTCGTTCCTGCTACGCTCACTCTATGTGGTTACAAGAGTGCAATTATTTACAATGCATCTTCCATAGGGTAGTCAGTACAAAATATATACTATTAAAAAAAAAAATACAATTGGTAATCAAATTTGGTTTTCAGTTTATGAAAAAAGACTTGTAAAAGTTTATTAAAAAAACCCAACAACAATATGCGTTCCGCGGCTCTTCTATTCATAAATTTCAGTTGATATGGAAGCTTTCTTATTCCGCACTAAATTCAAGTAAAAAAAAACACCACCCCATGCAAATAAAAAAAAAATGAATTCCACTTTATTTATTTTCTAATCTTCATCAAATGCTCTTATATTTTAACAAAAGTGGTTCAGCTTCCAAGAAAAAAAAATTCAAGTACACATTCATCCAATCACATTCCCTTTTACTCTTAATACGGTCCTCTGTCTTCGGGTCAAAATCTTACCGCTGCATTGTAAACAAATAATTGAGCTATTGCAACCTATAGAAAACATGAAAACTTCCAGAATCGGGCAAGCAGGCTACCCATCAATAAGGGTGTCATATATTGATACACGCTCCCGACATGAGAGTCATTGGTGGTGGTTTTTCCGAGTAACGGTCACTGTCAAGGTTCGACCCTTGTTTGCGGCAAATGTTTGGTCTACTGATACAAGCCTACCACCCCTGAAGTTGTTTTTAAGACCTCTTGTCTGGTCTACTGATACAAGCCTACCACCACTGAAGTTGTTTTTTAAGGCCCCTTGTCTGGTCTACTGATACAAGCCTACCACCACTGAAGTTGTTTTTAAGACCTCTTGTCTGGTCTACTGATACAAGCCTACCACCACTGAAGTTGTTTTTAAGGCCCCTTGTCTGGTCTACTGATACAAGCCTACCACCACTGAAGTTTTTTTAAGGCCTCTTGACGTCTTATAATATCCGTTTGTCCTTTTTTCATGACTTGTCATAGGGTTTTTGAAATGAGTAGTACGCCGGGTGTCACTAGTGAAGCAAGATCTGCTTAAACTTCTGGAACATTTGAGTTCACGTA
>NZ_JAQRMS010000086.1 GCF_028599055.1 Candidatus Thioglobus sp. | reverse complement strand
GGCGTTGAAAACTCTTGATGAATTTTTTTAATAAATTCATGCTCAATCATGCCTTTTTGTTCGCATAGTTGTGGGCTAATACCAGTAACGGCACAAGCTTCAGGCGAAGGCAGACAATCATGAGTTGGCTTGCAATAAAACATATGCTCGTCAAGAATATTGAGATTCTCATCTGTTCGAATGCCTGCAAATTGAGAAATTCTGTCTACTTTCGGGCTAATTCCAAAAGTTTCGTAGTCGTACCAATAAAATGTTTTCATGGGTTAATGTGTCTGTACTCTTTCAATAATTGCTTGTTCGACTAACTTATTAACACTAATACCTTGTGTTTTTGCACTGGCCACAGCTTTTGCGTGAATGCTTGGCGTAGTTCTAATTAACATTTTCCCACTAAATGGCTTTTTTGGTGTGCAACCAGTTGTTGCACAAGTCTCTAAGTATGCATCAACAGAAGCATGAAATTCACTTTCCAAATCATTTGCATTTTCTGAATGAAACAAAATCATGGATTTACTACCAAGATTAACCACCTCGCCCCAGAAAATTTTATCTTCTTCATCAAAATGAATGGATGCTTCATAGCCTTTATAGTTCATTTTTTCACTCCTATATTTGATAAGAAAATTTGCAATTTTTTAACAATGTAGCGCTTAATTTCATTATTTGGATGTGGTTTATGCAAAGTTATAAAGTTATCATCATCAAATTTATAGGTAATTCTAGATCCACTTGCTTCTATCCTCTCCAAATCAAGCGCAATTAGTAATTTATCTACATCGTCAAACTTAATATTGCTTAAAACTGGTTTGGTTAAAAGCTTTTCCAGTATTTTCTTATGTTTGTTATTCATTTTTGTTAATGATATCATAAAATAATATCATTTTCATTATTTCTGAAATTTTTCAAAATTCGGCAATGTCTCCCTGTTTTTACCTAATAAAGCGCCATTTTCAGGCTAAAAATGGCCTATTTGAATAAAATTTTGGATCCATTTCAGTAATTTCCTAAATTTTTTTTAGTTAAACCCTTTTAAAAAACCAAAGATTTTTATTTGGGGCTTGATACTTTTTCTAGTGCACCCCAAGGGCAGGCTTCGCGCAGTAGAAAAAGTATCCAAAAAGAGCTCACCCTTAAAAACAATCTCAACCTTTGCTGTGAGCGAAGCGAGGAAATGCCCTTGGGGTGCGATAAGAATGATTGGATTTATTTATAAAAGGGAAGGATATCAAAAATCTTAAGATTTTTGATTGATGATTAAGTCGATAATAGTGTGTGGATCGACTTCTAAGGCTTGGGCGTAGTCAACCATCTCTACAACATCTAGTCGCCTATCGCCAGTTTCAATTTTAGCAATGAGTGATTGAACAACGGTAATTTTTTCAGCAAGCTCTACTTGAGATAAGCCGAGTTCTTTTCTCCTGTCAATCCAGAAATCACGCAAAGCAATATGCTGCTTTGAATAAATTGATTTTCTGAATTTAATATGAACCATAAACCCATTTTAGGTTTATAAAAATCCTATCCCAAATCGAGATATTTTTATATATGGAGTGTGGTTTGTTAAATTTAGAGAAAAAAGTGTCGTTGTATTTAGTCATGGTATTGCTGTTTATCGGCATCATTGGTTCGGTTCTATTCGGTGCGTCAGTACGGCATGTGATATTGGTACCAGAACCAAGGCTAGGTGCTTTTGGTGAAGGGTTGTTAAAGATTGCTGAATTTCCTTCTTTGGTTAGAGATATAGTGGCAGGACAAGGACAAGGACAAATGATTAGTGATGAGCGATTTGCAAATCTGGATGGCTTTAAAAAAGACGGCAAACTTCCTGCCGGAGTTTTGACTGATAATGGCTATCTGTTATTAAGTAGTTATGATGCTGATCAGGCGCAAGCCACCGTGCAACTGATCCAAATTAACAGTCAAAAAACACTACATGAGTGGGTGCCTGATATTGACGCTTTGAATGATTTAAATATTCTAAGTGAAGAGTACAGTTATGATTATATAGCTAAATCAAATTTTAGACTCACACATCCCTTGCCACAGGCAGACGGTGGACTGGTTTTTAACACGGATTCTGGGTTGCACGGTATGGATTTATGTGCCGAAAGCAATCTATTTGTAGATGGCACTTTTCACCATAGTAATGAGCAAGATCATGAGGGCAATATCTGGACCCCTTCAGTTATCTATCCTCATAGTTATCCACAACTTGCAAAGTTTCGTGATGATGCAATTGCTAAAATATCGCCCGCCGGAGAGGTTTTGTTTAAAAAATCAGTAGCAGAAATATTGGTGGAAAATGGCTACCGAGGTTTAATGGCTGTAGGTGGCGACAATGACCCTGTACATTTAAATGATATTCAACCAGCATTGACGGACTCAAATTATTGGCAAAAAGGCGACCTATTGTTAAGTCTACGCCACCGTAGTACAGTGATGCTTTATCGCCCTTCGACTAATAAAATTCTTTGGCTAAAAACGGGTCCGTGGATGAATCAGCATGATCTAAATTTTGTTGATGACCATACTATTTCGCTATTTGGAAATGATGTGATCGATAGTGGTGAAAAACGTGCACTATTCAATGGTCATAACAGCGTCTATTTTTATGATTTTGAAACTGATCAAATTAGCGAGCCTTATCAAAAAATTATGCAACAGATGGATGTAAAAACCTTAACAGAGGGGCGTGGTACACCGCTAGCGAATGGTGACCTATTCATTGATGAGTCAAACAATGGACGAATCCTACGGGTGAGTAGTGATGAGGTAAAGTGGGAGTATGTACGCAGAATTGATGAAGAGAAGATTGCCATGTCATCGTGGAGTCGCTATCTAACTCAGCAAGAGGCGAAGCCTATTCTTGCACAATTAAAAGGAAACTCATGCAAACAGTAAAATATATTAGCAGGCTCATATTGCCTATTCTATTAATAACCTCTTTTCCTGCTAGTGCCTATATTGGCCCTGGCATGGGAGGTGGTGCTATTGCGGTAGTATTTGGCATATTGGCAGCGATATTTATGGCTATATTTGGCTTTATCTACTATCCTGTTAAAAGATGGTTAAAGCGCCGTAAAGCAGAAAAATCTTGATCAACCATCTCATATTAACTGTTTTTGTTGTTGTTACGATAGAGTTGTTTTTACGCATGGATGCGTTGGTTTTTGTAAGCAAGATGATTGAAAAACTTTCAAGTTTTATAAAATTAATGTCATCCAATCATATTAGCGACCACTGGAAAGAGAAGATAATTCCAAAATACGCTTTAATTATTATTATCAATGCGCTGAAATTTTTAGGTGTATTGTTATTGATCATAGGCCTGTTTTCTGCTTTTGCGTGGCTCTTTGACGGATTTTTCCAGTTTTCAATTTCAGTAATCGGAATGGTAGAGATGCTACTGTTATCGCTGTTTTATCTGAAAATTCGCCCAAAATTAATGGGGCGGTAGTGAATGAATAATTATAATTTTTGGCAGCAACTTCTTCATAGAATTGCGCTCTCTTCTCGATTTATGCGCGAGATGTCGTTTGATTTTGAAAAGGCTATTTTTTTAAAAAAAACAACCTCTGAAGTCAGGGATCCTGTTTTTGTTACAGGGTTAGCTCGCTCAGGTACCACCATACTTTTAGAAGCTATTCATGCCTCAGGGAAGTTTGCGTCTCTCTCTTATACAAATATGCCATTTATAATGGCGCCTAACTTATGGGGAAAGATAAGTGATAAAAGCAATGTTCAAGAGAAAGCTGAGCGAGCTCATGGGGATGGAATTATGGTTGACACCAATTCTCCAGAGGCATTTGAGGAGGTTTTTTGGCAGACATTCTCTAATCAGGAGGCAAGTAAGCAGTTTGAAAATTATATTGGATTAATTCAGCACAGTTATCAGCAACGCAGATATTTGAGTAAAAACAACCAAAATGTCAATCGAATTAATGTTTTACAAAAAATATTACCCAGTGCCAAAATATTAATCGTTTTTAAAGATCCTCTCAACCATGCATACTCTTTATTAAAGCAGCACTTGGAATTTTCTAAAGTTCAACAAGAAGATAGTTTTATTAAGAATTATATGGATTGGATTTATCACAGTGAATTCGGACTCTCTTATCAGCCTATAACTTCAGAAAAATTTGACTATCCAAATCCAGATTGTATCGACCATTGGTTAGAGCAGTGGTGGCAGCTTTATACTAAGTTAATCAAAGCGCATAAGGGAGATCCTAATATAGTGTTTGTGAACGGGGGATTATTACACTCTGGGGAATCATGGCAGAAAATTAGTAACTTTTTGGAAATAAGTAGTTATGATTTTGAATTTAGAGACATGAGAAAAAATATTAAAACTGATTGTAATCAGGAGTTATATCAAAAATGCAAAATTTTATATGACAATCTAAATAAGATCGCCATTTAATTTTTTATGAAAAGTGAAAATATAATTTATCATCATGCAACGGTCACTCGTAATAGGCGTAATCAGGAAAACGGACATAAGTCTGTTGTGTTATGGTTTACGGGGCTTTCTGGGTCTGGAAAGTCAACTTTAGCGCATGCAGTAGAGGAAGAGTTATTTGGCAAGGGCTGCAAAACCTTTGTACTAGATGGCGACAATATAAGGCATGGGCTATCATCAGACCTTGGATTTGACGATGCAGATCGTAAGGAAAACATACGTCGTATTAGCGAAGTCGCTAAATTAATGATAGAGGCTGGTACGATTGTGATGACTGCCTTTATTAGTCCATTTAAACAAGATAGACGTGCAGCTCGCGAGTTGATAACTCGTGATGATTTTATAGAAGTTTATTGTCGTGCTAGCTTAGCCACTTGCGAGTTAAGAGATGTTAAAGGGCTGTATAAACGAGCAAGATCAGGACAGATTAAAAATTATACAGGTATTGACTCTCCTTATGAACCATCAGAAAACCCTGAAATAATAATAGATACAGATTTGGAAAAGTTAGAAGAATCAGTTTCCAAGGTTATTAATATTTTAAAAAGTAGGGCGATCATTGGATTTTAGGCAATAAAAAACCCAGC
>NZ_JAQRMS010000085.1 GCF_028599055.1 Candidatus Thioglobus sp. | reverse complement strand
GATGTGAGTGTGGCAGATATTGGCATTGTTTCACCTGATGGTCGAGACGGCATGATTGAACACGCGCAGCAGTTTGCAGAAGCCGAAATTCCATTTATTTTTGATCCTGGCCAAGGTATGCCAATGTTTTCGGGTGAAGAGTTAACGGCCTTTATTGAGCAGGCAACCTATGTTGCAGTTAATGATTATGAATCGCAAATGTTGGTTGATAAAACTGGGCTAGAGTTGGCAGTTATTGCTTCAATGGTTGATGCGCTCATTATTACCAAGGGTGGTGAAGGCTCTGAGATTCACACCAAGGGCGAGGTTATAAATATTGCACCAGCACAAGCTGACTCAGCTCAAGACCCAACCGGCTGTGGTGATGCCTATCGTGCAGGACTACTCTACGGCATTATGAATGACATGGATTGGAAAACAACTGGCCAGTTAGCTGGGCTGCTTGGTGCGATTAAAGTGGCACACCTAGGCACACAAAATCATCAATTTGATCTCGAGATAATTGAAAAACTGTATCAACAGCAATACGGCGAATCCTTGTTATAAAAGTCTTTCAGGGGGGGCGATTTAATTTATTAGGTTATAATTATTTTTGAAATATAAACCTCTGAGGAGAGATAAAAAAATAAAATGAAAGCATTGGAAAAATTATTTGAATTACGCCGTTCATTAGATAACTATGAGCGTGATATGGGTTTTGACAGCCTGTCAGAAGTGGAAAAATCAGTATTGGAATTTATTATGCATACTAAAGATGCTAATATTACTGCCATTACCAAAGACCAGTATTTTTCGAAATATTCACTGTCAACCATCAAGCGTGCAGTGGGTGTTTTATTATCTGAGAAGATTATTAACGCAACACAATCTAGCGCTGATAAGCGTGCGATGATCTTAACTTATGCCAAGTAATACAATATAGCTCAAATAGATAGGGTTTGCCATAATAGGCAGACCAGTCTAATCTCACTATAATTTGCAACTATGCAAAAAACACAAACTATTTTCATTGAAAACGCCGTTGCTTTTTTAAGTGTGTTTTTTTGTAGTCTATTTAATGTCAACATTCGTTGAATATACCGTTGAATTAAGTGCTTGGCTCTATTTGCCATTAGGGGCAAAAATCTTAATGTATTTACTATTTGGTTTTCGTGTGTTGCCAGGCATACTGGCCGCATGTGTTACCAGCGGCGTTGTTTTATTTGCCTCTTGGGGTGATAATTTGCTGTTGGGTGTGTTATCTGCTGGTGCAGGTGTTATCGCACCAATTGTGGTAATGAGTGGTATGAAACTGGCTAAAATTTGCAATTTCGATTATCTTGGTAACATTGACTTTAGACATATATTGACTTTAGACATATATTGACTTTAGTGATGGGTGTGTCGGTGGTCAGCTCCATGCTTAAGTATTTGATTTCATCACTCATTATATTGCCGGTGATGTCATGGGCGCGTTGCTGGTGATCTATCTGGTATTAAAGATGCTTGTGCCACTTATTCAAAGAATCACCCCGCAGCAAGCGAATTAATCTCCTTAAACTGTATTCATTCATGTTGCGCTTAGGCTATTTACGCCAAAATTGATTAAAGAAAAGTTAATTTAGCTTTTTTAGTAAATTTTCCACTAGCTCAATGCGTCTGATGTCTTCAGGCATATCTTCTTTTACAATTAACTGATTTTGACCCTTTAATTGATAGTTTTTAGGCTGTTTTTGGATTAAATGAATGATTTTTATCGGTTCTATGGTATTTTTAGTGCCAAAAGTGATGATGGCTTTATCGTCATAAAGGTTAATTTCATCAATTCCGATTTTTTCGCAAAAAAGTTTGAGTCGCGTATTGGCAAATAAATGTTTGGTTGAATCTGGCAATAATCCGAAGCGGTCAATCATCTCAATTTGTAATTCTTTGAGGTCGTTATTGGTGTTACAACTAGCAATACGCTTGTATAAGACTAAGCGTTCGTGCACATCTTCTAAATAGCTTTGTGGAATAATAGAAGGCAGTCCGCAGTCGATTTGAATTTCGTGATTAATAGGATCGTCAAGATTAATCTTTCGCCCTGCACGCATCGCATCAATGGTGCGTTTGAGTAAGTCATGATACAAATTAAACCCGATTTCACTAATTTTTCCGGATTGATTATCGCCAAGCAAATCGCCCGCCCCACGAATTTCCAAATCATGGTTGGCCAACATAAAGCCCGCGCCCAACTCCTCTAGAGATTCAATAGCGTCTAGACGTTTTTTGGCATCTTTAGATAGTGATTGATGGGATTTGATAATTAAATAAGCATAGGCTCGATGATGCGACCTGCCAACACGACCACGCAACTGATGCAACTGCGCCAAGCCGAAATTTTGCGCATTGTTAATAATAATGGTGTTGGCATTAGGAATATCGATACCCGTTTCAATGATAGTGGTACAAACCAAAATCTGAAAACGCGCATGATAAAAGTCACTCATGATGTGTTCAAGTTCACGGGTTGGCATTTGCCCATGAGCAATGCGCACAGCTACATTTGGCATGAGCACTTTAAGGCTTTCGGCTAAATTGTCAATAGAGTCGATATCATTATGTAAAACAAAAATCTGCCCACCTCGATGTAGTTCCCGATTACAAGCCTCTTTGATGTTGTCATCTTGCCATTCTTGCACAAAGGTTTGGATAGCGCTTCGCTTAGCTGGCGGTGTAGCAATGATGGATAATTCGCGCAACGAGCCTAATGCCATATTAAGCGTACGCGGAATTGGCGTGGCAGTCATCGTCAGAATGTCACTTTGTCCACGTATTTTTTTCAACGCCTCTTTTTGCTTAACACCGAATCGGTGCTCTTCATCGATAATGACCAGGCCGAGGTTTTTGTACTTAATACTGCCTTGAATAATTTTATGGGTGCCGATTACAATGTCAATTTTGCCAACGTTAAGCTTTTCAATAATCAGCTTTTGTTCTTTGGGTGTTTGGAATCTGGATAGCGCAGCAATTTCAACTGGATAATCGGCAAAGCGATCAACAAATGACTGATGGTGCTGATTGGCCAGTAAGGTGGTTGGCACTAAAATGGCGACTTGCTTTCCGGCTTCGACGGCTAAAAACGCAGCCCTCATGGCAATTTCTGTTTTGCCAAAGCCTACATCACCACACACCAAGCGGTCCATAGGCTTGTGTGAGCGCATGTCAGCTAAAACTTCACCCATGGTTTTAAGTTGGTCAGGGGTTTCTTCAAAAGCAAAGCTGGCCACAAAAGATGAATAAGCATCATTAGGCTCAGGAAATGCAAAGCCTGTTTGTGATTCACGTTTGGCATATATTTCTAAGAGCTCTGCAGCCACATCATGCAAGGCTTCGCCAGCTTTTTTCTTAGCCTTACTCCACTGTGGCGTGCCTAGTTTATGTAAAGGTGCGTTTTCAGGTGAAGTGCCAGAATAACGAGAAATTAAATTAAGCGAGGTCATTGGCACCATGAGTTTGGCGCCACCGGCATATTCTAGCTGCAAGAAGTCTTGGGATTGGCCGTCATAAGTTTGAGTTTTTAGCCCCAAATAGCGACCAATTCCATAGTTTTCATGAACGATAGGATCACCTTGTTTTATTTCAACTAGGCTTTTAATGGCTTCATCAAAGTCTTTATGCTTAGCTCTGCGTCTGCGCTGTTGTTGCACAACCTCTTGGCCAAATAGATTTTCTTCAGTGACAATAGCAATATCATCACTAAGTAGCCCTTGGGATAAAGTTTTGCTGGTGATACAAAGAGGCTGGTCTGTTGTTAAAAACTGTTGCCAATCAGTGATAGATTTAGCCACCAGGCTGTGATTAGCTAACAATTCCTCAAGAATGGTTTGTCTGCCCTGTGACTGACAGACAATCAGAATTCTATGATCAGACCTGTCAATAAAACCGGACAATTTGGCCAGTGGATTTTTATTTTGAGGATCAATTCGTAAGGGCGGCAATAACTTTGATTTGAAGTTTACATGCCCGGCTTTATCTGCTAATTTCGAAGGCGAAATAATCAGCTGAGATTGTTGCTTAATGGCAGAGAATAGCTGGTCTTTATTTAAAAAAACCTGATTAAGTTCAAGTGGTGGGCGCTCAAGATCTTGCTGAGCGTGTTCAAAACGTGACTGAAGTTCTTGATAAGTGTGATCAACTAGTTCGCTAAAACCAGCAGAAGTGGCAACTGTGATGTTATTAGGCAGGTAGTCAAACAGTGTGTTAGTTGATTTGAAAAATAAGGGTAAGTAAAATTCAATGCCACCTGGTAATCGTCCTTCGCTGATCTCATTATAAATAAAGCTTTGCTTGGCAAAGGCTTGATCATAATTGTGTTTAAATAATTCTATGCTTTCATTGTCAGTGGCAAATTCACGCGCTGGTAATAGTGCAATCTGTTTAACTTGTGATTCACTACGTTGAGTTGATGTATCAAAGGTGCGAATACTTTCAATTTCTTCATCAAATAAATCAAGTCGGTACGGCGCCTTGGCGCCCATTGGGTATAAGTCAATCAACGATCCTCGAATGTTAAATTCGCCATGCTCCATGACCGTTGTTACTCGATTGTAGCCAATTTTAAGTAGTTTTTCACTAAAACTATTTGGCTCTATTGTGTCGCCCACATCAAGATTAAAGCTGTATTGTTCGCTAAATTCAATCGGGCACAGTCGCGAACACAGTGTTTCCAAGGTGGTAATGACGACACCTTGTTTGAGCGACTTAAGTTTGGATAAAGTTTTTAAGCGATTGGAGGTGATATCAGGATGAGGTGAAAACTGATCGTAAGCCAACACTTCCCAATTATCAAAAGACAAGATGTTTAAGTCATGAGCATAAAAATTGAGCGAATGATAAAGACTGTCTAAATGAGCAATGTCATTGGCAATGAGTAGTACAACTTGTGGGTTTTGTTGGACATGCTCGATTAATGCCAGCGCATCAGCACTGCCATATAAAGAGCCCCAATATGTTTTTTTACCCGAAGCTAAGGTGCTGACCTTGTCAGGCTGTAAATAACCCATGCGTTAAGCTTCAGTGTTCAGAACGTCAACACCTTCATTGTCT
>NZ_JAQRMS010000084.1 GCF_028599055.1 Candidatus Thioglobus sp. | reverse complement strand
ATCAAATCAACCAAATAAAATCAATTCTCGATAGTGAGCATGATGAGCGCTATTGCGGCATTGTTTATGCAGATGATTTAAAAAACCCTAGTTTTGTTAAGATTTTTCACCCTAATAACTTAGGCAAAACATGCGGTAGTAGCGAACACCCGCCCATGCCTCAGTGGCTAATTTCTAAAGAAAAGCCAATGGATGTGGTTGCTGAATTTGGTCCTAAAGATGAATCTGAAGGCTTTGTATCTAAATATCTTAAGTTTTAGAAAAATAAACTTTTCTTTAGACGAGAGATTTTTTATATTTAATAAATAACTTAAATTTTAAACGTAGAGTTTTTGTTATTGTGTAAGGCAGATTTAAAAAAAAGACGACTGAGCATAGGCAAGACTATTCGATTGAGTGTTTTTTTAAATCTAACAAAACACAGTACAAAAAATCAAAGTTTAATGGTTTTCAGAGACTTGGTTGATCGTATACTTTGGAATCTCTACCACCAAATCCGACTCCCCAACAACTGACTGACAAGACAGACGTGAGTCCGGATCCAACCCCCAGGCCTTGTCTAGCATATCATCTTCTGTTTCGTCTGATTCTGGTAGTGAGTCAAAGCCTTCACGCACATAAATATGGCAAGTGGTACAGGCATTTGACATCTCGCAAGCATGCTCAATATCAACATCATTTGCCAACATGGCATTGCACACTGTCTCACCCGATTCAACGTCAATAACAGTACCTTCTGGACATAACTCATGGTGAGGTAAGATAATAATTTGTGGCATGATTTTTCCTAATTATTTAATGGGTTAAAATTCATCGACATTGTGACCTTGCATGGCTTTCATAACAGATGCATTCATGCGCATTTCTACAAATTTTGCACATACTTTTTCAAGGTTGTCGATTTTATCTTTAATTATTTTTTCTTGAGTTGCTTGTTTAACGCTATCCAACTCGGAGCGCGC
The DNA here is from genome assembly GCF_028599055.1 of Candidatus Thioglobus sp. Lineage (GTDB taxonomy): Bacteria > Pseudomonadota > Gammaproteobacteria > PS1 > Pseudothioglobaceae > Thioglobus_A. The sequence continues at coordinate 4,145 of NZ_JAQRMS010000084.1, read as the reverse complement.
AATCATTATATTGTCGAGCATTGTATCATCAAGCATAGACTTATCTTTATCTAGTGCAGAATCAATTGCTTCAAGTGTTCTGCTGGCTTCTACTTGCATTTCATGCAACTGACGAGCTTCAATATCTGATTTAGCAAACAAAATTGAATCTTTAAGCATTTGCTCCATCTGAGCATCGGTTAAGCCATAAGACGGCTTAATAACCACCTGCGCCTTAACGCCTGAGGTTTGCTCTGTAGCACTAACCGATAACAAACCATCAGCATCTACTTGAAATTCAACACGGATACGTGCATTGCCCGCTACCATTGGCGGAATGCCAGTTAGATCAAATCGTCCCAATGATCGGCAATCCGTCACTAGTTCGCGCTCACCTTGTAACACATGAATACTCATGGCAGTTTGGCCATCCTTAAAGGTGGTAAATTCTTGAGCGCGCGTGATTGGAATAGTGGTGTTACGATGAACAACTTTTTCCACCAAACCACCCATGGTTTCTAAGCCTAATGATAATGGCAATACGTCAAGTAACAACATATCATCAGCTGACTTGTTACCGGCCAATACATTCGCTTGAATGGCAGCACCTTTGGCCACCACTTCATCAGGATTGATTGAGCACAATACAGGCTTGTTAAATAAATCACCCACCATGCTTCTGACCAGTGGCATGCGCGTTGAGCCACCTACCATGATAATATCCTTAACTTCATCAAGCGCTACATTTGCATCTCGAAGTGCGCGTTTAGTTAACAGTAGTGTGCGCTTAATCAGCTTGGCTGATAATTCATCAAATTTTTCACGAGTGATTTTATAAGGGGTTTCGATACAATCAAATTCAGCAAATGCCTGATCACTTAAGGTTTCCTTAGCGGTACGTGCGAACTGCTTGATTTTTTGCATTTGAGTGGGGGTTAACTCGCTCACACCCATTTGTTCAACACAATCATCAATAATTAACTGATCAAAATCATCACCACCTAGTGTTGAATCACCACCCGTTGCTAATACTTTAAATACACCTTTGCTAAAACTTAAAATAGAGATGTCAAACGTGCCACCACCTAAATCATAAATAGCATGCACACCCTCTTCGCCCGACTCTAGGCCGTAAGCAACGGCTGCTGCGGTCGGTTCGTTTAATAAGCGCAATGTCTTAAGCCCAGCCAAGGTGGCCGCATCTTTAGTTGCTTGACGCTGTGCATCGTTAAAATAAGCAGGCACCGTGATTACCGCACCCGTTAAATCACCACCTAATGATTTTTCAGCACGCTCTTTTAATGAATTTAGAATGGTGCTTGAAATTTCAACGGCTGATAAATCACCCATGGCTGTATGAAACAGCACATTCATGCCATTTTCAACCAATTGATACGGGCAGTTTTTAAAATTACTAACCTCTTTATAGCCTAAGCCCATAAAGCGCTTAACCGATACAATGGTATTGGTAGGGTCAGTCTTAGCGTATGGGCACGCATCACAACCAACCGTGAGTTTATTATCCTTACCGCAATGAACTACTGACGGCAAAATGGCCTCATTATTTTCATCAGTTAAAATAACACTTTGACCACTTTTAACTGAGGCCACCAAAGAGTTGGTTGTACCTAAATCTATTCCAATGGCTAGTTTGTGTTGATGCGGGGCACTAGATTGACCTGGTTCTGCAATTTGTAATAACGCCATAATTTATATCCACTCATCCATGAGTTGCTTTGCATGAGTGTTTAACTGCTCATAAAACTTCAATTCTCGCACCGAGTTTTTTATCTGATCTTTATTCTTCTCAGCTTTGAATGCTTGATCAATATCTGTAATATTGTTCTTAATTTTGCTAGAAATATTTTCAATAAAGCCATCCAGCTCCAACTCATCCTTGCTAGACTCAATAGCTTCCAACGCTTCTCTTAATTCGATTTGTGACATTAGAAAATCAATGTCCATTTGTGTATCTTTTTCATCAAATGCATTAACACCCTCTAATTCCAAAAGATAAGTTGCACGAGTCAATTCAGACTTTAAAGTGCTATAAGCAGTGTTAATTAACGAAGTATTTTGTAGGGCAAGGTTTTTTTCTTTATCACTGCCTGTGGCAACATTATCAGGATGAAATTGTGCCACTTGCTGCTGGTGGGCAGACTCTAATTTATTTATATCGATATCAAAATTCGGTGTTAATGAAAATAACTCGAAATAATTTTGCATCAGCCTTATGGGTTAAGTGTATTTATACTGTAAATGATTCGCCGCAGCCACACTCGGCTTTGGCATTAGGATTGTTAAACTCAAAACCTTCATTAAGCCCTTCTTTGACATAATCAACTTCAGTCCCATCTAAATAGATTAAACTTTTGCCATCGATAATAACCGTCACCCCGTTATTTTCAAACAGTGTGTCATCTTCGTTCGCACTATCAACAAACTCCATGTTGTAACCCAACCCCGAACATCCTGTGGTTTGCACACTTAAACGTATACCAATACCTGAGCCTCGATTGGCCAGGAAATCAACTACACGCTTCGCAGCGGTATCAGTAAGGGTTATGGACATGGTTAATTAGGCTTTGTTTTTAATATCGCTAATCGCTGCTTTAATCGCATCCTCTGCCAATACTGAGCAGTGAACTTTAACAGGCGGCAATGCCAACTCTTCAGCGATATCAGAATTTTTAATAGCTGCTGCCTCGTCTAGCGTTTTGCCTTTAACCCATTCTGTTAATAATGAACTTGAAGCAATAGCAGAGCCACAACCATAGGTTTTAAATTTGGCCTCTTCAATAATACCGTTATCATCTACCTGAATTTGCAAGCGCATCACGTCGCCACATGCTGGTGCGCCAACCATGCCGGTGCCAACATTTTTTGCATCTTTGTCTAATACACCAACATTACGTGGATTTTCATAATGATCCATTACCTTTTCGCCGTATGCCATGTTTTTCTCCTATGTGTGTTTTATTAGTTATTCTAATCTTTTAAACAATAACTAACCCTTGTATATTTTACGGTGTTAGTGCGCCGCCCATTCAACTTTACTTAAATCAATACCTTCTTTAAACATATCCCATAAAGGCGATAAATCACGCAGCTTTTCAACTTTTTCGCGAACTAAAGCAATGGCTTTATCAACGTCTTGTTCAGTCGTGTAACGTCCAATGGTAAATCGAATCGATGAATGCGCTAATTCGTCAGTTAAACCTAGTGCTCTCAATACATAAGACGGCTCAAGACTAGCAGAAGTACAAGCAGAACCCGATGATACCGCAACATCATTAATTGCCATCATTAGCGATTCGCCTTCAACGTAGTTAAAGCTAATGTTTAAGTTACCCGGAATGCGGGCATCCATGTCACCATTAATTACCACCTCTTCCATGCCGTCAAAACCAGCAAGCAAGCGATCACGAAGCGCTCTAATTCTTGCATTTTCTTCATCCATTTCAGCATTAGCAATAGCAAAAGCCTCGCCCATGCCAACAATTTGATGTGTGGCTAAAGTGCCTGAGCGCATGCCGCGTTCATGACCACCACCATGCATTTGCGCTTCTAAGCGAATGCGCGGCTTACGCTGTACGTATAGCGCACCCATGCCTTTAGGGCCGTAAATTTTATGCGCTGAAAAACTCATTAAATCAACCGGTAATTCTGCTAAATTGATAGCTACCTTGCCAGCAGATTGCGCCGCATCAACATGGAAAAATATTTTATTCTCACGACATAAATTACCGATTGCTTCAATATCTTGAATAACGCCAATTTCGTTATTAACATGCATGATAGATACTAAAATTGTATCATCGCGCATAGCCGCTTTTAAAACATCGATATCCAGCAATCCATTAGACATCGGATCAAGGTAAGTCACTTCATAGCCTTCACGCTCTAATTGACGACAAGTGTCAAGCACCGCTTTATGCTCTGTTTTAAGGGTAATAATATGCTTGCCTTTTTTATGATAAAAATGCGCAATACCCTTAATGGCCAGGTTGTTTGACTCAGTAGCACCAGAAGTCCAGACAATTTCCTTGGCATCTGCACCAATTAAATCAGCTACTTGTTGACGTGCTTTTTTAACCGCTTCATCAGCTTGCCAGCCGTAATAATGCGAATTTGACGCCGGATTACCAAAATCACCCTCCATAGTT
>NZ_JAQRMS010000083.1 GCF_028599055.1 Candidatus Thioglobus sp. | reverse complement strand
GATCCTCTCAAAACTCAGTTCAGACTGTTAAAATGTTTAAGCAACTGTTAAGAAAATAGTTGTTTTATCTACTTAAGCCCTTTTGTTTTCTTCAGTTTTTTTTAAATAATAAAAGGTTTTATGCTAAATAAAAAACACATTAAAGCGGCAGGTCTTGCCATTACTTTTCTTCTGTCCTCAAATGCAGCTATCGCTAAATGTGGCGATATTCAAATTGCTGAAATGAACTGGGCATCAGCCGAATTAATGGCCAATGTCGATAAAATTATTCTTGAAGAAGGCTATGATTGTAACGTTAGTTTAGTGCCAGGCGCTACAACAACAACCTTTGCTTCAATGAACACCAAAGGTCAGCCGGATGTTGCACCAGAATTATGGATTAACGGTGTACGTGAGCCACTTGTTAAGGCAATGGATGCGGGTACGCTTCATTCGGCGAATGGCGGCCCAATTACAGATTTAGGTGAAGGCTGGTGGATTCCACCACACACGGCTAAAGCACATCCTGAATTAAAGACAGTACTTGACGTAATTAAACGTCCAGATTTATTCCCAGATAAAGAAGATCCGTCAAAAGGCGCTTTTGTCACTTGCCCTGCAGGTTGGGGTTGTCAGTTAACCAATGCTAATTTGTTCAAAGCATTTGATATGGAAAACAAAGGTTGGAAGTTGATCAATCCAGGTTCTGGCGCTGGTTTAGATGGCTCTATGTCAAAAGCGGTTGAGCGTGGTCAAAACTGGTTTGGTTACTACTGGTCGCCAACTGCGTTAATTGGCAAGTACAACATGACTAAGCTTGATTTTGGCGTTCCATTTGTGGGTAGTGAACATTGGGGCGGTTGTTTGGCCAAAGAAGAGTGCGCCAATCCACAACCAAGCTCTTGGACTGAGTCAGAAGTGCATACAGTTATTACTGATAAGCTTAAGAAAAATGGTGGCTCTGAAGTTTCAAATTACTTAAAGAATCGTGTTTATCCAGGCGCTGATATGAATGAAATGTTGGTCTATATGGGTGACAATCAAGCCAGTGGTGCCGATGCCGCAATTGAATTTTTACTAACCAAGCCAGACGTCTGGAAATCATGGGTAAGTAATGATGTTGCTACTAAAGTTAAAACAGCCATTAAATAATATATACATTTAAACAATAAAAAAAATGCCTGATTATTCAGGCATTTTTTTTAATAATACGAGCTAGTTATGGATTTTTTAGGTAAATTTCCGGCGATGAGTCGCGGTGAATTGCGTGATTTTAAAAAAGGTATCGATGGTAGTTTTTCTGAATTTACCAGCGAACATGGTGAAGCGATCGAAAGCTTCTTTGATCCACTTCTTCATTTTTTAGTTTGGTTCGAAAAATTATTACTGGCAACACCATGGCCACTTATTTTGCTAATTATTGGTGTATTTTCTTGGCTGGGAAGTCGCAGCGTTAAAATTGTAATAGGTGCAGTGCTGGCCTTTGTAGCTATTGGCTATTTTGGTATGTGGAAAGACACCATGTCAACCTTAGCAATTGTTTCGGTAGCAACGCTTATCTGTATTTCCATTGGCATACCAATTGGTATTTTGATGGCTAGATCAAAATACGCACAAGCTTTTGTCACACCACTGCTCGATGTCATGCAAACCATTCCAGCATTTGTGTATCTAATTCCAGTAGTAATGCTGTTAGGTATTGGTAAAGTTCCAGGACTGATCGCCGTATGTATTTATGCATTACCGCCAATTGTGCGTTTGACTAATCTAGGTATTCGCTTAGTCAGTAAAGAAGCATTAGAGGCAGCAGACGCATTTGGTGCTAATTATCGTCAACGTCTATTTGACGTGCAAATTCCCTTAGCACTACCCAATATTTTTGCTGGCATTAATCAAACCATTATGATGGCTTTATCAATGGTGGTGATTGCATCAATGATTGGCGTAGCAGGGTTAGGCGTACCAGTATTGCGCTCAATTTCAAATCAATATTTAGCCTTAGGACTGTTAAATGGGTTGGCAATTGTGGCTCTAGCCATTATCTTTGATCGAGTGACACAACAATATGGCAAGCGCTTGCAAAAACATAGACATGGAGACTTGCATGAGTAAGAATGAGATAGCCATTAGCATTAAAGGACTTTATAAGGTTTTTGGTAATCGATCAAAAAAAATGGTGACTCATCTTAAGGATGGCATGTCAAAAGCAGACTTGCTGGATAAATATCATCATGTGCTTGGTCTAAAGGATATCAATATTGACATTCCGGCACATCAGATTTCTGTAATTATGGGCCTTTCAGGCTCAGGTAAATCAACACTGATTCGTCACATCAATCGGCTAATTGAGCCAACCGCTGGCAGTATCGATATCTACGGTGAAAATGTATTGTCAATGTCAAAAGGTACACTTCGTGAGTTTAGGCGCCATAAAGTAGCAATGGTATTTCAAAAATTTGGCCTACATGTGCATAAGACCGTTGCAGAAAATGTAGCTTATGGCTTAGTAATCCAAGGCATGTCACTAAAAAAAGCCAAACAGAAATCATCAAAATGGCTTGTTAGAGTGGGTTTAGAAGGGTTTGAAGACCATTATCCATCACAACTTTCAGGTGGTATGCAGCAGCGTGTTGGTCTAGCACGGGCTTTGGCCACCGATGCGGACATTCTACTCATGGATGAAGCATTCTCAGCACTAGATCCATTGATTCGGACTGATATGCAAGACATTCTGTTAACTCTACAACAAGAGCTGCATAAAACCATCGTTTTTATTACGCACGATTTGGATGAAGCACTGCACATTGGCGACTCAATTGCAATTTTACGTGATGGTGAAATAATACAGCAGGGTAGTCCGCAAGACATTATTCTTAAACCTGATGACGAGTACATTGTTGACTTTATTCAAGATGTTAATCGGGGACGAGTCATTCAAATCAAATCAGTGATGAATAAAGGTGTAAGCATCAAAGGTCCAAATTTCAATCAAAACACGGTGTTAGAAGATATATTGCCTGAAATCGTTAAAAGCGCTCAGCAAATGGTCAATGTGGTCAATGATCAAAATCAGGTGATTGGCTCGGTTGATTTAAAAACCGTAGCCTCAGCCATTGCCAAACCAGTGATACAAAGCAATAACAACACTAACTACACACAGTCTAGTTCTGGTGATTGACTCAATATAGAGAAGAGAGGTTTGCTAATCAATATGAAATAAACCATTGAGATATGGACTCAATTCAGGTTATTTAACATAATATAAATTATACGAACAAACTATAAATGTTCTGACAGTACGCTAGCAAGTGCATCAATATGGTCTTGGCGAGTATTTAAAGCAGGAATGTAGCCAAACTCTTTTCCGCCCGCATTAATAAAGTAGCCGCGATTTTCATCATCAATCTCTTCTAATGTTTCCAAACAATCGGCAGAAAACCCTGGACACACCACCTGAACACTTTTAACACCAGAATGGGCAAAATCTTCTAATGTATCTTTAGTGTAGGGCTTTGTCCACTCTTCACGACCAAAAATTGATTGAAAACTCGCTTGCCACTGATCACCTCTCAATTTAAGCGATTTTGCTAATAAATCAGCCGTTTGCATGCAGTGTTGATAATACACATCGCCATTATCAACATAACGCTGCGGAATGCCGTGAAATGAAATGAGTAATTTATCAGGCGTGCCATTTTTAGCTTGATATTCACAAATAGAGTTAGTCAATGCTTGAATATAGGATTTATTCTGGTAATAATGCTCAATAAACACCATATCAGGCTTGTTAGGCCAAGTAGACAGAGTTTGCTCAATAGCATCAAGCGTAGATAGTGTGGTTGTTTTTGAATATTGAGGATACAGTGGTAAAGTAACAATTCTCTCGCAACCCTTATCTTTAAGCTTGTTTAGCGCTCGATCAATCGAAGGATTACCATAACGCATACCCATTTCAAACTCATAATCTTGCTCAGAAAGCGTCTTTTTTAACCCGTCCAATTGAGCCTGAGTAATGTTGAGTAAAGGCGATCCAGAGCCAAAACTATCCCAAATTTTGGCGTAATTTAATGCAGATTTTTTCGGTCGAATATTTAAAATGACTACATTTAAAGCCAGCCACCAAATTAATTTATTGGGCGGATCAACCACACGCGGATCAGACAAAAATTCAGACAAATAACGCTTTAAAGCGGACTTGGTTGGCTCATCAGGCGTGCCTAAATTGGTCAGTAAAATACCTGTTTTCATCAGCGTTTATCTAGATTGTTTTCGATAAAATCACGAACAAAATCAGGCGTTTGAGCAGAATGAAAACGATCTACTTCTTTGCCATTAATAAACGCAATAACCGTTGGAAATCCACGCACACCATAGCGTCCAGCGATTTTCATATTTTCATCTTCTGCTTCAATCTTGGTTAAAATAAATTCAGACGCATTGAATTCTTGCGCAACTGAAGTAATGACCGGCTCTAAAATCTTGCAAGGCCCACACCACTCAGCAGAAATATCTAAAATTACCAGCCGCTTGTGTGATTGGTCGATAACCAATTCATCAAAAGTATCAATATTTACCTCTAAAGCTGACATTATTTATTAACGCCTTAACGTATTTAGATCAAAATGACGACGCTTATTTCTATTGTAAATAGAGAAGGCTAACAATGCAATCACGCCGAACACACCAGCAGCACCGTAATACAACCAATTCATATTAAGTGGGGCGCTTGTAGCATGATCAACTTGGGTTGCTTTAGTGCTTTCAGAATCTGGCACAACGCTACTAGAATCAAGCTTCTGCTCGATTTTTTCCTCTTTAGAATTCTTCACCTTGGCTTCAACTGATATCTTTAATAGGCGATTATTTTCAAGTGTTAGCGCGTCCAAATCAGTCGTTAATTTAGCTATTGTGGTAATGGATTTTTCATAAGAAGCCTGAAGGTCTTTAAGTTTCTTATCTGCCTTTAAAATCTTGCTAGAAAGGTCTTTAACCTTGTTTTTGTGGTGATTAAGCGCTTTTAAAAGGTTGTTATTATTAGTGTTTTTTTCTAATTTATTAGGAGCTATATCAGTCAAAGTAGCAGATGGAATCCAGCCATTAATATTGTCAATTTCGACTAAAGACCAACCAGAGTAATGCATCGTTAGACGTTGCAGTTGTTGATCTTTGTGAATAACTTTTAAAATGTTAC
>NZ_JAQRMS010000082.1 GCF_028599055.1 Candidatus Thioglobus sp. | reverse complement strand
ATCAAGTTTACTGTATGAAATCTACAGTGTCCGGTATACAGTGTCAAGTTTAATGTATCAAGTCTACAGTATCAAGTCTACTGTATTAAGTTTACTGTATCAAGTCTACAATTTAAAGTTAGTTTGAATGTGGGTTAAACACAATGGCCAAAAGGACAGGGACAAAAGGACAAACAACGATCTACAAAACATTCACATAAAACTAAAGAGCGAGTAAAACGAACCCCACTAAAAACCTGAAGTGAATCCGGGTGTTGCGGAAAGGGTTAGCAGTTCTGACAATCCCACCACTGATCATCACCAGGTTTATGATTGTGACTCCAACAGGTAATTAATCCATTAGTTATTCGCTTTCCTCCATTATAAAGCTTACTGCAATGATATAACTTGACAAATTACGATTTATATCCAGTATTCATACATATGTCATGCTTATTAACTATAAAATAGAAAAACAATCTTAGCAATTTAGTCCAGTATCAAGTATGATGTGTCACGTATAGACATTAAACCTACTGAATCAAATATTGCATACAGTATCAAGTATATTACATCAAGTATATTGTATTAAGTCTGTTGTATCAGGTATACAGTGTCAAGTCTACAGTACCAAAACTACAGTATCAAGCCTACAGTATCAAGTATATTACATCAAGTATATTGTATTAAGTCTGTTGTATCAGGTATACAGTGTCAAGTCTACAGTACCAAGACTACAGTATCAAGTCTACAGTATCATGCATATGTCTACAATATCACAGCTATAGTACCAAATCTACAGTATCAAGTTTACTGCATCAAGTCTACAGTATTAGGTCTACAATGTCAAGTCTACAGTACCAATACTACAGTATCAAGTCTACAGTATCAAGTTTACTGTATCAATTCTACAGTATCAAATCCAAATCTACAGTGTAAAGTCTACAGTACCAAGTTTACTGTATCAAGTATACAGTATCATGGAAATATCTATAATGTCACAGCTACAGTACCAAGTCTACAGTATCAAGTTTACTGCATCAAGTCTACAGTATCAGGTCTACAGTGTCAAGTCTACAGTGTCAAGTCTACAGTACCAAGACTACAGTATCAAGCCTACAGTATCAAGTCTACAGTATCAAGTTTATTGTATCAAGTCTATAGTATCAAATCCAAATCTAGTGTCAAGTCCACAGTATCAAGTATACAGTAGCACGATTACTGTATTAAGTCTACAGTATCAAGTCTACAGTGTCAAATCTACAGTATAAAGTCTAGAGTATCAAGTTTCTTGTACCAATACTGCAGTATCAGTATACAGTGCCAAGTCTACGGTATGAAGTTTACTGTATCAAGTCTACAGTATCAAGTGTACTGTATCAGGTTTACAGTATAAAGTCTGTAGTATCAAGTTTACAGTATCAAGTCTAGAGTAGCAAGCTTACTGTATCAAGCCTACAGTAAGAAGTTTACTGTATGAAGTCTACAGTATCAAGTCTACAGTAGTAGGTGTACGGTATCAAGTTTACTGTATGATGTCTACAGTATCAGGTCTATAGTGTCAAGTCTACAGTATCAAGTCTAGAGTATCAAGTTTACTGTATCAAATCTACAGTATCAAGTCTACAGTATTAAGTTTACTGTATCAAGTCTACATTACCAAATCTACAGTGTCAGGTCTACGGTATCAAGTTTACTGTATCCAGTCTACAGTATCATGAATATATCTACAATATCACAGCTACAGTACCACGTCTAAAGTATCACATTACCTGCATCATGTCTACAGGATCAGGTCTACAGTGTGAAGTCTACAATATCAAAACTACAGTACGTATCAAGTCTACAGTACCAAGACTACAATATCAAGTCTACAGTATCAAGTATACAGTATCAAGTCTACAGTGTCAAGTATACAGTGTAAAGTCTATAGTATCAAGTTTACTGTACCAATTCTGCAGTATCAAGTCCATAGTGTCAAATTTACAGTATGAAGTTACTGTATCAAGTCTACCGTACCAAGTCGACGGTGTCAAGTCTACAGTATCAACTTTAATGTATCAGATTTACAGTATCAAGTCTACAGTAGCAAGTCTACAGTATCAAGTCAATAGTATCAAGTCTACAGTATCCAGTTTACTGTATGATGTATACAGTATCAAGTCTACATGATCAAGTCTAGATTATCAAGTTTACTGTATCAAGTCTACAGTATGAAGTTTACTGTATGAAGTCTACAGTATCAAATCTACAGTGTCAGGTCTACGGTATCAAGTTTACTGTTTCAAGTATACAGTATTAAGTATATAGTGTCAAGTCTACAATATCAAGTCTACAGTGTCAAGCTTAGAGTATCAAGTTAACTGTATCAAGTCTACAATATCAAGTCTACAATATCAAGTCTACAGTGTCAAGTCTACAATATCAAGTCTAGAATATCAAGTTTATTGTACCATTGATAATGAAATCTACAATATAAAGATAGTTCAAATTTGGGTTAAACTTATTTTATTGCAAACATTTACAAACTGGATAAGACACGAGTTATGCCAGCTCACGCGGTGTTTGCCAGTATCATTCCTTCTGTATTACTTTTACAGTATCATGTCTGCCATATTCAGACTACATTATCAAATATATTGTATCAAGTCTTCATTACCAAATCATCTGTTTGTTTGATGGTTTTTAACGCAAATTTCAGCAATATTTCCGTTATATCGTGGAGGTAAGTTTTATTGGTGGAGGAAACAGGAGAACCCGGAGAAAACCACCGACCTGTCGCAAGTCACTGGCAAACTTTATCACATAATGTTGTATACCTCGCCCTGATCGAGATTCGAACTCACCACATCAATGGTCATAGGCACTGATTGCACAGGTATTAGTAAATCCAGCTACCATACGATCACGGCCACGACGACGCGCCGCCCCGCCCCCAACAAATCTTCTGTATCAAGTCTTGTAAGTCTTCTGTATTACATCTCTAGTAGCATGTACTGTGTATCTGTATTTCTTTGCATCATCTTTAGATATTTAAGATAATCTAGCATAGTTACTACGTTTACATTAAGTGAATATTCATTAGAACAGTTGAAATATTTTCAAGAATTTATGTTTAACAAAGTTTGTTTTTGCTATTTATTTTATATGATGAAAATATATGTGAGCAATAAAACATAATAGGCTAAGTGGTCAATTCAATAACTTATCTTCTTGTTCTGCTCAAATTGCTTTATTATTTATATCCATCATTCCAACACTCTTTGCATATACACAATTATACCATACATATTGAAAATTACAACACTACTGAATATAATTATCTTTTGCTGCAATTTTAATCACATTCAAATGCCGTTCATTCTATTAGTTACAATCAACATACCATAGGCTTCCTAATCACTTTCCTTTTAATTAATATACAACTTCAAAGTTAAAATCTACGTATTGACATATTATTTTCATTTTAGCAATTAACTAGCTATGGTACAGTAAAGCATTTCATTGTAATATTTGTTGATAACATAAAGGTTGTTCACGTATGAAAGACACATCGCTTCGATCTTATCTACAAAAAATAAAAGATTTATTCCAATTCAATAAAATATAAATGCACTGAATTATCGTCTTTTAAACTAATTAAAACAGGCATTGTAACTCATCAAAACATGAGTTAATTTGATAATAATTAGAAATCTGTATCAATTATGTATTGTTATTTTGATTATACATATTTCACTAATAATAAATAGACAACACTATGAAATCGTGTGATCGTTGGTGGGCCATTGTGAGGCTACACCGTTTGAAGTCTTGTGATCATTGGTGGGCCATTGTGAGGCTACACCGTTTGAAGTCTTGTGATCACTGGTGGGCCATTGTGAGGCTACACGGTTTGAAGTCTTGTGATCGTTGATGGGCCATTGTGAGGCTACACGGTTTGAAGTATTGTGATCGTTGGTGGGCCATTGTGAGGCTACACGGTTTGAAGTCTTGCGATCGTTGGTGGACCATTGTGAGGCTACACGGTTTGAAGTCTTGTGAACATTCGAGTGCCATTGTGGGCCACAATTCATTAATGCTTACAAAAATGTGTGTGTTTTATATAAATGCCGGATGGAAAATTAGATATGATAGTATTAACATACAACTTTATACTTTATCTTTGTTCTCTGCCATTTTGTCATCATATGTATATATTATATTATTTATTGATATTGTACTATACTTGCTAATGTAAATAAAGTTATTATTATTAATTACATCACAAAATAACACCATTGTATTACAATTTTAAATACCATTAATATATACAATTATATTTGGTTATCCCATGTCTGCATGAAGCGCTTCTGAAAAAGTTAAATACAGTAATTTTAAAAAATCTGGATACGACGTAGGTCTAGATCGATTATGAAAAGAAAGTTTAAACAGTGATGATCAACAGTTCCACAAATTTCAACAAAATCAACAAATGCATCTGAATTAAAATTGCATTGAACACAAAGAGACCACGACATATGAAATGATGTGGGACAGACACGAACATGTGGCGGGGTTAAAAGAGCTTGTTCTTACTGTTAGTTGTTCACCGAAGTTTTTCTTTACAAAACAGCAATAAATGCAAAGCTGTTTCCCTGGAGTACCATCTGCCCAGTGGTCAGTGTTTCTGTACCATCTGCCCAGTGGTCAGTCTTTCGTACTGACATGGTTTATTAGATATATTTGTTATTTAAATTTAGTTCATATGTAATATATCAATAAAATTAAAACTCAGTAAGATTCTTCTCACTCGGGCATAGGTGACCGTAACCGATTTTGGCGATCATGTTAAGACCTTTTGGTTTGCATACACCCAACACCTTATAAATTATTTGTCTTTCCAACCTTTCGACTTGGAGCGTACCTGATGAAGGTTATTCCAGAAACGTACCTGATGAAGGTTATTCCAAAAACGTACCTGATGAATGGTTATTCCAGAAACGTACCTGATGAAGGTTATTCCAGAAACGTACCTTATGAAGATTATTACAGAAACGTACCTGATGAAGGTTATTCCAGAAACGTACCTGATGAAGGTTATTCCAGAAACGTACCTGATGGTGATTCCAGAAACGTACATGATGAAGGTTATTCCAGAAACGTACATAATGAAGGTTATTCCAGAAACGTACCTGATGAAGGTTATTCCAGAAACGTACCTGATGAAGGTTATTCCAGAAACGTACCTGATGAAGGTTATTCCAG
>NZ_JAQRMS010000081.1 GCF_028599055.1 Candidatus Thioglobus sp. | reverse complement strand
ATCTGCAAATGAGTTTTGAGCCGTTCGTTTCCAGGACATTTTGAGTTTTATTGGTTATTTTATTGTAGTTTGTATTTTACTAGATTGGCATAATTTGGGTTGATTTATGCAAAGGTCTCTTTAAGTTTATCATGAGCTACTATGAAAAAATGGTACTTACTCAAAACCAAATCTCAACAAGAAGCGATTGTCGCACTTAATTTAGCCAATCAGGACTTTGAAGTGTTTCTCCCAAAAGCTGTAATTAAAAACAAAATCCAAGCGCTATTTCCAGGGTATTTATTCATTGAACTTGATGATAAAGCCCAAAATTGGACACCAATTCGATCTACCAAAGGGGTAGTCAACTTTGTTAGATTTGGCTTAAGTTTTGCCAAAGTTCCTAGTCAAATCATTAATCTGATTAGAATCCAACAACAGCAAACCATTGAAAAATTGATTAACATTTGCTCACATCAAAAAGGTGATGCGATTGAAATTCAAAGTGGTGCTTTTAAAGGTCAACAGGCTATTTTTCAAAACTATAGTGCTCAAGATCGAATTATTGTACTGCTTAAACTTATTGGTCAACAACAAGAGACAAGTCTAAAAGAAAAAGAAGTTGTTGCAGTCTAGACCACTAGCAACCATACAAAGTTTATAATTCCACCAAATCTTAACAATAAATAAATCTTATGTGTGGAATCGTTGGCGGTATTTGCAATAATAACATCACACCCATCCTTGTCGATGGATTAAAAAAACTTGAATACCGCGGCTATGACTCTGCTGGCGTAGTGGTTTTGTCAAAAGACAATCAGCTCAATCGCGCCAGAGCGGTCGGTAAAGTGGTCAACCTTGAAAATAACATCAAAGAAAAAACCGCACCACTAGTTGGCACGATTGGCATCGCTCATACTCGTTGGGCGACGCATGGTGAACCATCTTCTCGTAACGCACACCCACACATTTGCAACCATAGCGTCAGCGTTGTTCATAACGGTATTATTGAGAACTTCCTTGAATTAAAAGCTGAACAGCAAACACAAGGCTATAACTTCACCTCAGACACCGATACCGAGGTTATTGCTCACGCAATTCACAAAGAGCTGGAAACTTGCAATACGCTACTTGAAGCCACGCAAAAAGCCATTCAAACCTTTGAAGGCGCTTATGGCGTTGGTGTGATTTCACCCAAAGACCCGGGTCGTATTATTGCTGCGCGTAGTGGCTCACCCTTAGTGATTGGCGTAAGTGATAAAGGTAATTTTATTGCCTCGGATCAAATGGCATTGCTAGATATCACCAAAGATTTTATCTTTTTAGAAGAAGGTGACATTGCCGATATTACCCTCAACGAGGTCACCATTTATAACAAAGACGGCAAGCAGGTAGAGCGAGCAATTAAAACCTCAAAACTTAAAAGTGGTCAAACTTCTAAGCGTGGCTACGACCACTATATGCTTAAAGAAATTTTTGAACAGCCACAAGCCATTCGCGATACATTAGAATCTCGTGTCACTAAAGACACCGTACTATCATCTGCTTTTGGCCACAAGGCTAAAGATATTTTCAAAAACACCCAAAATATTCAAATTATCGCCTGTGGTACTAGCTATAACGCTGGATTAGTAGCCAAGTATTGGCTAGAAGATATTGCCAAAATCTCCACACATATTGAAGTGGCCAGTGAATATCGCTACCGTAATCCAATTATTTCAAACAACACTCTGTTCGTCACCATCTCTCAAAGTGGTGAAACAGCGGACACGCTAGAGGCACTTAAAGCCGTTAAAAAACGCAGTAAAGATAAAAATATTCATACACTGACAATCTGTAACTCGGCCGAGTCAAGTTTAACTCGAGAGTCAGAATTAACTTTTTTAACTCATGCCGGCCCTGAAATTGGCGTAGCTTCTACCAAAGCGTTTACCACTCAGTTAGTGTCATTGGCATTATTGTCAGTGGCTATCGGCAGGTGTCACAAGCAAGTCTCCAAACAGCAAGAAGCTAAGATTGTTGATGGGCTCAATCGCCTACCTGGATTGATTGCAATAACGCTTAAACAAGAAGATCAAATTAAAGAACTTGCTAAAACCTTTAGAGATAAGTTTAATGCGCTGTTTTTAGGGCGTGGTACTATGCATGCAATTGCTATGGAAGGCGCACTTAAGCTTAAAGAAATCTCATACATCCATGCCGAGGCCTATCCCGCAGGCGAACTTAAACATGGGCCAATTGCTTTAATTGATAAAGACACACCTGTAATTGCTATTGCGCCAAACGATCAGCTGCTTGACAAGCTTAAATCCAACCTTCAAGAAGTTAAATCACGTGGCTCGGAAATGATTATATTTGAAGATGAAGCTGCAGAAGTAGCGCCTATGAAAGGTATGACCATCGTGCCCACAACCACAGATCTTGGGCGCATCACTGCACCGATTATCTTTACCATTCCACTACAATTACTTAGCTACCATGTTGCTCTTGTCAAAGGCACTGATGTAGATCAACCGCGTAATTTGGCAAAATCAGTGACAGTTGAATAGATTATAAAACTACTTGGTAAATTGCTTTATTTGGTGCATGCGTTCATGCAGCACTGTCACAATACCAATATCGCCACTATTTAAATATTTCCAATAGACATAATGTTTTTCGTATCGAAAATAAAAACCATCAATGCCAAAATCCGCAGGTATTGGATGAGATATAACTAAATTATTGCCAATATTGTTAAAAGATTCAAACAAACCGTTGATGTAGGCCTTGGCTTGTTTTTCTCCCCAATTTCTTACTGTGTATCGATATATTTCATCTATTTTTAACGAAGCAGAATTTTGTACGTTAATCATACAATTTGCTTAACTGTTTCTGCTAAATATATCTTCAACACTTAATACTGAATAAGAAGAATCTGGGGCAGAGAAGGATAACGTCAATTCTGCCTTCAACCTTTCAAAAGCCTCTTTTTCAAATCGATTTTTATCATTACGAATCAGGCTACGTACATATTCGCTTATATTTTCATAAGAACCGTTTTTGTCAACATTGCTTGCAACAAAATCACTTAACTCACCACTTAGTCTGACTGTCATTGTAGTTTGAGACACATTAACCTTTAATCATTACTTTGTATTCATTATAATTAATATTAAATACAGAGTCAATATTCTAAGCCTTTAAAAGGAGCTAAATCAAGTCCTCTGATTTGGCAAAAGCATTAGTGGCTTCAACAAAGCCTTTAACATTGCCACAGTCGTATCTAGTACCTTCAAATTTATAAGCAATAACTTTACCTTGTTTGGCTAATGTCATCAGTGCATCAGTGATTTGAATCTCGCCGTTTTTATCTGGCGCTGTGTTTTCAAGCACCCCAAATATTTGTGGTGTCAAAATATAACGACCAATAATAGCAAGATTAGTGGGTGCTTCTTCTGGGGTTGGTTTTTCAACCATAGAGCTAACCTGATAAGCATTAGTAGAGCCTTCCAACAATTTACCGTCAATCACGCCGTATTTATCCACTTCGGTCATAGGCACTTCTTCAATAGCCACAATACAACAATCAGGATGCTGCACATAAAGAGCGGCCATTTGCTTAAGTACCGAATCGCCATTATTGGTACATAGATCATCCGGCAAGATAACTGCAAATGGCTCATCACCAATCAGTTGCTTGCCCGTGTAGATGGCATGACCAAGGCCAAGCATTTCTTGCTGCTCAATATAGCTAAAATCGCATTGTTCAGAAGCGTAGTTTACTTCATCAAGCAACGCCTCTTTAGCTGTACCTTTGATGCTAGCTTCAATATCAGTGTGCGGCTCAAAGTGGTTTTTAATCGCTTGCTTGTGTTTACTTGTTACCATAGCCATGGTTGTCATACCAGCACTCATTGCCTCTTCCACGCCGTATTGAATGAGTGGCTTAGTGAGGATGGGCAGCATTTCTTTTGGAATAGCTTTAGTGGCTGGTAAAAAACGCGTACCGTAGCCTGCCACAGGAAACAAGCACTTATTAATTTTAATGAATGATTCAAGACTAAACATTGATTTCATTAGACTTTCCTTTGATAGTTATATCGCAATAGTTTAGTTTTTCAAACTTTCTTTAAGAATAAGCTTGCCATCTTCAACCCCGGGCTGATCATAAGTATTAATTTGTAAAAACTGACCAATGGTAGAAACTATAAGCTGATAACTAAACATCAGCTTAGCGATATTATATTCATCCACAGTACGAATAGTAACCACATCACACGGAATATCCTTTTGCGCTTCTACCGATTTAATCGTGGCATCCGCCTGTTTATTAAGCAACTCATTAAAACTCAGTCCATTAACATAATTCAGGCCCAAATCTGTAAATTTATCATCGGCATCCGTCGGAATTGTGGCGTTGTCTTTGAGGTCACCCACCTTGATAAAGGTGACCGTTTTGTCACGCACACCATCCATAATCAGCTGCAAAAAACTATGCTGATCAACCGGGCCAACTAACGCTACTGGCGTCAATGCTTGGCGGGTATCATTAATATTTTTTTTGCCCAAAGATTCTGCCCAAAGCTGTACATACCACTTGTTAAAACTCTCAAGTGTTGATGAATAAGAAAACACCGCATTAATATTAAAGCGAGATTTATTTTCAACCAAAAATCGCGCCTTTCTAATAATAGGCTTGTAATAAGCGCCTTGCTCAAAAAAGCTATCTGATACACGCTTACAGCCATTAAGAAGATTGTCAATATCCACACCCACCATAGCCAAAGGCACCAAGCCCACCGCACTAAACACCGAAAAACGCCCACCAACATTTTCAGGCAAATCAAAGGTTTTAATATTATTGTTATTAGCAAACTGAGTTAGTTTGCTTTTAGTTTCTGAAACAATGGTACAGTTGCTGCTATTAATTTCAACCAACGAATTCAGATATTTAAACAAACTGATGGTTTCAATGGTATTGCCCGATTTAGAAATAACCACAAATTGGGTATCCTTTAGATCAACCTTTTTTAAACATTGTTTGATTTTAAGCGGATCAATGGTCTCTAGAAACAACAGATCTTTCGTGTAATTACTAGAAGGCAATAAAAACTCATAAATCGCTCGTGCACCCAAGCTAGAACCACCAATACCCAAAACAACAATGTGTTTTTTAGTTATGCTTTTGGCATAATCTTTAATTTCAGCTGTATTTTGATAGGGTAAATTGTAATAGCCAATGTCTTTACGCTCCGCCTCAAGCCGCTCAAAAATCTCTGCATTGGATTTTATTTGATAGAAATT
>NZ_JAQRMS010000080.1:1965-5276 GCF_028599055.1 Candidatus Thioglobus sp. | reverse complement strand
AGCATATCTAGACGTTGTTGGGTTGAAAATGTTAGTTCGTCTTTGTGAACCGGCGCTTTGCACGGCATTAAATATAGTGCTGATAAATCTAATTGTTGTTTAATTTGTACTGCGTTATTTAAATGCCCAAGATGAACAGGATCAAAGGAGCCGCCAAAAAAACCAATCATAACATGGCTTGCACTTCTTTAAGACTGAGTGCATCAGTTGGATAGGCAACCAACCCTTGTGACATGCCTTCAACAAAGCGAACAAAATCTGGCTCGTTGTCCAGTAGCAAG
Organism: Candidatus Thioglobus sp.; assembly: GCF_028599055.1. Taxonomy (GTDB): domain Bacteria; phylum Pseudomonadota; class Gammaproteobacteria; order PS1; family Pseudothioglobaceae; genus Thioglobus_A. The sequence continues at coordinate 4,995 of NZ_JAQRMS010000080.1, read as the reverse complement.
TAAGCGTTGCCAGATTTCTGCTCACCCATGGTGGTATTAATTTTGCAACCATAATCATGCCCGCAATGAAGCATAACGGCGTCATCAACAGCTTTTAGCTTTTGCATTGAATGATAGAATTCATGCACGCTGCCACCTGGCATTGAGCAGTGTCCTGCACCGTATACAAATAACGTGTCACCAACAATAATATGACCATCTAGTAGGTAGCATATACCACCCGCAGTATGTCCTGGGGTGTTGATAATTGTAGCAGTGGTGGCACCCAGGGAAATGGTGTTGCCATCATTAACTGTGGTTAAGTCGTGCTCAATATCCAAATAAGGCAACTCGTTAATACCCACGGTGATTTTAGCGCCAGTTTTCGCAGCAATTTCATCCGCAGCATTGGTATGGTCGCCATGCCAATGCGTTAGCCAAATATCAGTAATGACGTAGCCTTTTTTCTGTACGTATTTAATAAATAAATCCGCATGCCAAGCGGGGTCAACAATCGCACAAGTCTTAGATTCGTGATCAAAAATAAAGTGAATTGAATTTTCATACATACCTTGGTGGTACATAATGTCTAAGTGATAAGTCTTTTCGTCAAATGTTTGTAATTTCATGGGATTATTTTACCAATTAAGTCTTGACTAATTCAACATAGCGACTATAATTTAGTTTTTTTGCTTTGCACCAAAAATTGGGGCTATAGCTCAGCTGGGAGAGCACGACACTGGCAGTGTCGGGGTCAGCGGTTCGATCCCGCTTAGCTCCACCAGCAGCAGCAAGAAAAATGTTATGTCGCCTTCGTCTATCGGTTAGGACCCAAGGTTTTCATCCTTGTAAGAGGAGTTCGATTCTCCTAGGCGATGCCATACACTTAAAACCTGATTTTTAAATCAGGTTTTTTTTCGTCTGATGAAAATTTGACAATATCTTTACCTAATTTCATTTAAAATATTTTGGTCGCGTTCGTCTAGTCCGGCCCAGGACCCCAGGATTTCATCCTGGTAACAGGAGTTCAAATCTCTTACGCGACGCCAAATTACTTTCTATGCTTCTTCTTTTTCACTCTTAGTGTGTCAAATATTCAAAATACTTGCTTGCGTAGAGTTACTACGCGCACTCGTATTTCAAATATTTTCCTTCTAAGAGTAAAAAATACTCGCATATAAGGATGGGTTTACTAAGTAAAATACACCCATGAATTTATTAAACATCGTTATTCCCGATCGCCTAATTGGTCAGCGTATTGATAGTGCACTAGCTACGATGCTGCCAGATTATTCACGTTCTAAAATCACCGCTTGGGTTAAGTCAGGCAAAGCGCTACTTAATGATAAAACCTTTAAACCCAAAGAAAAAGTTTTGGGTGGTGAGGTAGTTGCACTAACCTTGGTTAAAGAAAAAACCAATGCTTGGCTGGGTGAGGATATTGCCATTGATGCGGTCTATGAAGATGAAGATATTATCGTGGTTAATAAGCCGGTAGGCTTGGTAACGCACCCGGGTGCAGGCAACTGGACAGGCACTTTGGCCAATGCGCTACTGCATTATGATCCGTCATTAGCCAATTTAGATCGTGCTGGTATTGTCCACCGTTTGGATAAAAACACTTCAGGATTGATGGTGGTAGCGCGTAGTGAGCTGGCGCAAAAAAACCTGGTTGAGCAATTGCAAACTCATGCAGTTTCACGTGAATATTCAGCCATTGTCTATGGCCACATGATTTCTGGCGGCACGGTGGATGCGCCAATTGGGCGCGATCCAAAAGACCGTATCAGACAAGCGGTAGTTGAAGAGGGTGAGGGCAAAGACGCGGTAACGCATTACCGCGTAATTGATCGTTTTTCCCATCACACCCATGTTAAGTGTATTTTGGAAACGGGTCGCACTCACCAAATTCGTGTGCATATGTCACACATCGAGCATCCACTTATTGCCGATCCAATGTATGGTGGCAAGATTCGTTTTCCAAAAAAAGCCGATGAACATCTCAAAGATGCACTTAAAGGATTTAATCGCCAAGCGTTACATGCTAAAAAACTCACACTTTCTCACCCAATTACCGGTGAAGAAATGTCATGGAAAGCGCCACTACCACAAGATCTGCAAGAGTTGCTAGCCGTGCTATCATTGTATGATGGTGAGTAATTTTACAGATAGTGTTAAGTTAGTTACGACCACGCGTTTTTTTGATAAAAATAACCGCTCTTGTTTAATTGAAAGTGGCTATGATAATTTCAACCTAGCACTTCATGTGGGTGACAATCCCATCCAAGTGAATAACAATCGAGCGTTGTTAGTTGATAAATATCAGCTGCCCGCCAAGCCAAAATTCCTAGAGCAAACTCATTCGGATATTTGCGTAGATGCGAGTAGTGCGCAGTGTTTGGGTGATGCAGTCGTAACCAAAGAAAAAGGTGTTGTTTGCGCAGTGATGACTGCAGATTGTTTGCCAATTTTTGCCAGCAATCAAGCGGGCACACAAGTTGGTGTGGCACATGCAGGTTGGCAGGGGATAGTTAACGGTATTATTGAATCGTTCGTTGCTAAGTTCGATGGTCAAGAGTTGCGTGTGCATTTTGGCCCAGCCATTTCACAAGCCAACTTTGAAGTGGGCCAAGAAGTTTATGATCAGTTTATCGCGAAAGATAAATCACTCGCACAAGCTTTTATTACAGTTAAAGACAAATACAAACTCGATATTTATCAAGCAGCACGCATTATTCTAAAGGGTTTGGGTATTGAGTCAATCAGTGGTGGCAATGAGTGCACCTTTGCGCAAAAAGGCGAGTATTTTTCCTATCGACGTGATGGTAATCGATCAGGGCGCATGGCGCATCTTATTTGGTTAGAATAATTATGTGACAGGCAAGGCCTGTCACATAACAAAACTAAGCCGTAAGTGCACTTGCGTTTTAATCGTTAATCCTCTTTGGCTTTAGGTTTGCCGGAAATCGTAAAATCCAGCTGTTTAGTGCCTTTGTTTAGGTGGTAATAATGCAGTGGTGTTTGTTTGCGCTGTTTTTGTTGAATCACGCA
>NZ_JAQRMS010000080.1:0-1865 GCF_028599055.1 Candidatus Thioglobus sp. | reverse complement strand
ATCGTTAATCCTCTTTGGCTTTAGGTTTGCCGGAAATCGTAAAATCCAGCTGTTTAGTGCCTTTGTTTAGGTGGTAATAATGCAGTGGTGTTTGTTTGCGCTGTTTTTGTTGAATCACGCAGCCAACCACTTCAAACTCGCCATCAAGCTTAATCTCGTCATGTTGAGCATTAAGTGGCACTAAGAATTTATCATTACCACGCTCAATGTATTGTCTAAAGTACATATCATTGTCATAGCGAACTACCGCATACGCACGATTATGTACCGCCATACCTGGGTCAATAATCACAATACAATTCTCACTAAATTCAGGCTCCATATAACTGCCAAGATTTTGCAGTGCAAATGGCTCTGAGTTAATAGAACAGTTAGATTCGAATAATTCTTGTGGGGTATCTATGTCTGACATTGTTTACAATAAAACGTTGAACGTTGGTTTTGAATAATTCTAACTATTTTACCCGTGCAATTTATGCAAGTCTCGCCTTCACGCCCATACACGTTTAAAGTTTGGGTGAAATATCCCGGTTGTCCGTCTACTTGCGAAAAGTCTTGCAAAGTAGTGCCACCGGCTTTGATGGCCTCAGTCAAAATGGTTTTAATTTGTTGAGTGAGTCGTTGATAGTGCTTTTTTGAGACACTTCCTGCTTTGCGCTCTGGGTCAATACCTGCTTGAAACAAACTCTCACACGCATAGATATTACCCACGCCAACCACCACTTTGCTATCCATTATAAAAGCCTTGATGTTTTGCTGTTTATTGCGCGAGCGACTATATAAGTAGGTATCATCAAAATCATTAGTCAACGGCTCAACGCCTAGCGTGTCTAAAAGCGTATGTGAGCCATCACTTGAAAACAGCACCGCGCCAAAACGCCTAGGATCATTCAGTCGCATGCTTGTGCCATTATTAAGATGCAATTCAAAATGATCATGTTTTAGCAAAGGCTCACTGCTATCAACCACTTTAATGGATCCACTCATACCTAAATGGATAATCAGTGTGCCCACATTAAATTCAATCAGCAGATATTTACCCCGTCGATTAATTTCATTAATCACTTGATTTGCCAGTGTGGTTGCAAGGTGTGCAGGGATTTCCCAGCGCAAGTTATCCCGATGACGTACGGCTTTTAAAACCACTTGTCCCTTGATCAGTGGCAATAAACCGTTCTTAGTCGTTTCAACTTCAGGTAATTCAGGCATACATATAGTATAGTAATAAATTTAAAAATTGACTTGCATCAAGTCAATAGCTTATTATAATAGTCAACTTTACAACAACAGAGAGAAAAAGATGGGATTTATTAATTCAGTAAAAGGTAAGATTTTAATCGGCTTTATTTTAGCGATTGTTATTTATGTAGGATTTATGGGCAATGCTGCCGAAGCGCAAAACTTGTCGCATTATGGTGCAACAGTATGGCTACACGTATTAGCCGGTATTGTTTGGATTGGCCTACTATATTACTTCAACTTTGTACAAGTGCCAGGTATGGGTCAAGCCCTAGCCGATACAGATGGCCCAGGCCCAGCAGCAATTGGTAAGTACATTGCCCCACGTGCATTACTATGGTTCCGTATGGCAGCAGCAACAACTTTAATTCTGGGTTTGGTGTTACTTGGCACAACAGGCTCTATTGGTAGCGCGTACATGTTAGCCCCAGGCTTCCAAGTAATTGGCTTAGGTGCATGGATGGGTACAATCATGGCGTTTAACGTTTGGTTTATCATCTGGCCGAACCAGCAAAAGATTTTAGGCATGAAAGAAGCGTCAGCTGAAGAAATTGCAACCGCTAAGAAAAATGCAGCGCTAGCATCTTCGATCAATGTGATATTGTCGATTCCGATGTTACTAACCA
>NZ_JAQRMS010000008.1 GCF_028599055.1 Candidatus Thioglobus sp. | reverse complement strand
GGTGTTTTGCACCTCTAAATCAGAGTGACAAACCTTGCCCGTCACTCTGATAAAAAAATATTGGAAATTATTAAAATGAACTGATTTAAAACAATGATACTGAGAGCTTCATCCAGAAGTCTGGGAACAAGCCAACCACCAAGATCAACACAGCATTGATTGATAACACCAACTGCATATCCATTGGCGCAGTAACTTTAACTTCCTTGTCTGTATCTTCAAAGTACATTGATTTAATCACTTGTAGGTAATAGTAAGCACTAATCACTGCAAAGATTACTGCGATTACAGCAATAGTCACAAAGCCGGCTGAGACTACTTGTTGCAGTATGAATAATTTAGAGTAGAAGCCAATAAATGGTGGTACGCCCGCCATTGACAGCATAACAACCAGCATCATTAAAGCAAACCAAGGCGAATGCTTACTCAAGCCTTTAAAATCAGAAATTTGATCAGCTTCAAAGCCTTGTTTGTTAAGTAGGATAATCACGCCAAAGGCTGCCAAACTCATTAGCACATACACCAATACATAAAATACCGCAGCGCCATAGCCAGTAATTACACCAGTGACAAAACCCAGCATAATAAAACCGATGTGTGAAATAGTGGAATATGCCAACATGCGCTTAATGTTAGTTTGCATAAGTGCTACTACCGAGCCTAAGGCAATTGACAGTACGGCTAGCACCATAAATAAATCAGACCAGTAAGCATGCATAACACCTAAACCTTCTACCAAAATACGTACCAACATTGCTACAGCAGCAATTTTTGGCACGGTAGACAAAAACATAGTTACTGAGGTTGGAGATCCTTGATACACATCTGGCACCCAGTTGTGAAATGGCACTGCACCTAACTTAAAGGCAATACCAATTACCAAGAAAACTAGACCAAAATTCGTGATTAAAGCTTCTCTTGAGTCTAGCGTTGAGCTTGAGGCAAAGTTGGCGATTTCATTAATATTTAAACTGCCACTAATGCCGTAAATCATACTCATGCCATAAAGCAATAAGCCCGAGGCAATGGCGCCAAGCACAAAATATTTAAGCGCTGCTTCTACTGCACCGGCACGTTGGCGTGCGATAGCAATTAACGTGTAAAGCGATAAAGAAAGAATTTCCAAACCTAGATACAGGGTTAGTAAGCTATAGCCCGACACCATGACCATCATGCCTAATACTGATAGCAATACTAATACAAAATACTCACCTCTAAAAAGACTATGCTGCGTTAGGTAGTGACGTGTATACACCAAAGCCACCATGGTTGCACCCGCCATAAACACCTTAAACACCGACGCCATATTGTCCAAAATAAATGAACCGCCAAAGATAATGGTTTGTGGTTCATTAATTAAATTAAATGCCAATAAGCCTGTAATCAATAAACTAAGTTGGGTTAAATAATAAGTGACTTGCTTGAATGACTTGGTTAAGAACAAATCAAGTAACAATACAACCACGATTGCACTTAATAAGAAGATCTCCGGCATAGCTGCCGACAAGGTTGAAATATCAAATGTAAATGAATTACTCATAATGCTTAAAGTTTAGAAGTTAATGCTTGATTTAATAAATGCTCAATCGAGACATGCATAACGTCAATCACCGGTTGAGGGTATAAACCCATAGCAATTACTGCAATTGCTAATACAGCCATAATACCAAATTCTCTGGCGTTTAAATCTGACAAGGTTTCCACATCAGGATTGGTAACTGCACCCCAAAATACGCGCTTAACCATCCACAGTGTATAAGCAGCGCCAACAATTAGGGTTGTAGCTGCTAGTACCGCATACCAAATGTTAGCTTGAACTGCACCTAAAATAACCATAAATTCACCGACAAAACCTGAGGTACCTGGCAAACCAGCATTGGCCATAGCAAACAACACCGCAAACCCCGTGAATCTTGGCATGGAGTTAATCACACCACCATAGGTTGAGATTTCTCTTGAGTGTAGTCGGTCGTACAATACACCGACCACCAAGAACATCGCGGCAGAAATAAAACCATGCGAAATCATTTGCACCATCGCACCTTCAAGACCCAACAACGCACCTTCGGCTGCACCTGGCTGATAGGCTAAAAATAAAGCAAATACACCCAAAGTGACAAAACCCATGTGCGAGATTGAAGAATAAGCAATAAGTTTTTTCATGTCACGTTGAACCAAGGCCACAAAGCCAATATAAACAATGGCAATGAGTGACAAGATAATAACAATTTCTGAAAATTCTAGCGAAGCATCAGGCGTGATTGGTAACGAAAAACGGAAGAAGCCGTAGCCACCCATCTTAAGCATAATCGCCGCTAGAATGACCGAGCCACCCGTTGGCGCTTGAACGTGCGCATCTGGAAGCCATGTATGTACAGGAAACATTGGCACTTTCACCGCAAAAGCCATAAAAAATGCCCAGAAAATCCATGCCTGCTCAACCGTTGTTAAGCTCAGATTATGCATATCCAGAATGGAAAATGAACCGCCCTTGTTGTACATATAGATGAGCGACACCAGCATAAAGACTGATCCAAGAAAGGTGTAAAGGAAGAATTTAATTGCAGCGTAAACACGATTATCACCGCCCCAAACACCAATAATCAATAGCATTGGGATTAGTGATGCTTCCCAGAACGCGTAAAACAAGATCGCGTCAAGCGCTGAGAAAACACCAATAATCAATCCTTCCATCATCAAGAAAGCGGCCATATAGTGCGCAGGACGTGTTTGAATTACCTCCCAACCTGCAACCACAACTAAAATTGTTGAGAATGTTGTTAGGATAATGAGTGGCATAGAAATACCATCAACGCCCAAATGGTAATATATGTTAAATTGAGAAATCCACGAAGATTTCTCTTCAAACTGCATTAAATGCGTTGCTGGATCAAACTCTGTATACAAGCTTAATGACATAACAAACACCAGTACAGAGGCGATAACACTCACCCATCTCGCAGTATTGGCACGCTCGTTACCAAGCCCGATAACTAACGCACCTGCAAAAATTGGCAACCAAATTAATAAACTTAATAATGAATTATCCATCGTTATAGCTCAAGTAGTGGGTGTTCACCTGCAAACAATACCCAAGTTAAAATAATTAATAAACCAACAATCATGAAAAAGGCGTAATGATAAACATAGCCTGTTTGAATTGGCCTAACCATGGCGCCAATGAAACCGACAAACCTAGCGCTACCATTAACAATCATCTTGTCAATCAACCCAGAATCTGACACCTTCCATAAGAAATTACCCAGTTTCTTGACACCCTGTACAAACACAATGTCATTGAAACGATCAAAACCGTAAAGCGATTCTAGAACATAATTGCTGCGGTGAAATTTAGTTTGAATCCAGGTAGCCCACTCGGCTCTATATAAAGTTAACACCCAAGCGCTCACAATACCACCAACCATCATCCAGAAAGGTAGTGTTTGCAAAGCATGTGGAATCATGCCTGCCGCACCATGGAAACTATCTGCTAGGCTGGACATTGATGTATGCTGAGCACTCACTGTAATTGCACCATCGAGCCAGCCGTTAAATAACATTGGGTCAATAGTTAAGTAACCAATGGCGAGCGAAGGAATGGCCAGTGCGACCAGTGGCAAGGTAATGCTAACAGGTGACTCTTTAACATGTGACGCTGTGTGCTCATCCATTCTTGACTCACCGTGAAAGACCAAGAAAAACATTCTTAGTGAATAGAAAGCAGTAATAAACACGCCAGCTACTACGGCGTAATAAACCCAATCTGCATACGGTAAGCTTGAGAAATGCACCGCCTCAATAATCATGTCTTTTGAGTAGAAGCCCGCAAACCCCGGAAAGCCAATAAGCGCTAAAGTACCAATGAGTGAGGTCCAATAAGTAATTGGCATTTTTTTGCGCAAACCACCCATCTCTCGTATGTCTTGCTTGTGATGTAGCGCTACGATTACTGATCCAGCCGCCAAGAATAATAACGCTTTAAAGAAAGCGTGCGTCATTAAGTGAAAAATAGCGACCGAATAAGCACTCACACCCAAAGCAACTGTCATATAGCCTAATTGTGACAAGGTTGAATAAGCCACCACTTTCTTAATATCGTTTTGCACAATGCCCAGCAAACCCATAAATAATGCTGTAACCGCACCTACAATCATAACAACAATGAGTGCTGTTTCACTCAACTCAAACATAGGCGACATACGTGACACCATAAAAATACCGGCTGTCACCATGGTTGCGGCGTGAATCAATGCTGAGATTGGTGTCGGACCTTCCATCGATCCTGGTAGCCAAACGTGCAAGGGCACTTGAGCTGATTTACCCATAGCACCAATAAATAGCAATATACAAATAACAGTAATGACTGAAGCACCATCTAGCATTGTTACCCCAGTAATGGTATTCAGGCTAGCAAATACTTCAGCATAGTCTAGAGAACCAAAATACATTAATACTAAAGCGATACCTAGTAAAAAGCCAAAATCGCCCACACGGTTAACCAGGAAAGCTTTTAGATTAGCTTCAACTGCACTTTCTTTATGATGCCAGAAACCAATCAATAAGTATGACACTAAGCCAACCGCTTCCCAGCCAAAGAACAACTGCATAAAGTTGTTTGACATAACCAACATGAACATCGAGAAAGTAAATAATGAAATGTAGCTAAAGAACTTGGTATAACCCTTGTCATCATGCATATAGCCAATGGTATATATATGCACCATAAGTGAGACAAATGAAACAACCACCATCATAATGGCTGTCAGGTTATCAATTAAAAAACCAACACTAACATTTAGATTGCCGATTTGCATCCATGTGTAAATGTTTTGATTAAACGCTGCAGCACCTTCTAATACATGATGATTAAAAACATATAACGACAATACTGTTGATATAAGCACACCTGAAATAGTAGCAACATTTGTTGCCATTCTGCCTAATAACGAACCTAGAAATCCTGCAAATATTGCACCAACTAAAGGTGCCAACGCAATAATTAAATATATTTGCTCCATGATTACCCCTTAAGACTGTTGGTGACGTCAACATTAATAGAGCCACGAACTCTAAACAGCAAAGTCAAGATTGCCAGACCAATAGCCACTTCCGCTGCAGCTACTGTCAAGATAAAGAATACAAAAATCTGTCCTGCTTCATTGCCCAAAAAGTGTGAAAATGCAATAAAGTTAGTATTTACCGCTACCAAAATCAACTCTACGCACATTAACAAAGTAATAATATTAGTACGATTAATAAAAATACCAACCAGGCCAATACAGAAAATAATACTGCTTAAAATTAAGTAATCACTCAAACTAACCATTACTTATTCTCCTTTGATGGTGACGCAATAGACACAACCCTAATTCGATCCTTAGCAGATACATTGACTTGTTCTGAAATAGACTGCTTTTTACGATTAATCTCTTTTTTGTGTACCAGGGTAATGGCTGCAATAATGGCAATTAACAGTAATACTGCTGCCAATTCAAATGGGTACACATACGTTGTGTAGAGCTGCATAGCCAATACGGTGATATTACTATAATCAGCACCATGTTTAGCTGGTGACGGCATTACCTCTAAGCCAAATTGAGCACCACCTAGTACCAGTGTCATTTCTGCAATAATGATAAGTGTTACGATCAAGCCTAATGGCAAATAGCCAGCAAATTTTGCGCGCAAGGTTGATTTGTCAATATTGAGCATTTTAATAACAAATAAAAACAACACCATCACTGCGCCAACATAGACCAAGATAAGCGTAATGGCTAAAAATTCTGCTTCCAATAATATCCAAATACTAGCAGCAGAAAAGAAACCCAACACTAAAAACAATACAGCTTTTGCTGCATTACGTGCAAAGATCATCGCCAAAGATGAGGCAATAAACCAGAATGACAAAATGTAAAAAATAACTTGTTCAGAACTCATTGATCTTATCCTTATCGATATTTTGCATCTTGGGCTTTGATTTTTCCAATAACTTGCTCGTTATCATCACCCACTTTTAATAATCGCTCTTTGGTCATAATACTGCCGTCTCTTGATTCAAATGCATATTCAAAAATTTGAGTTTCAACAATAGCGTCAACCGGGCAGGCCTCTTCACAAAAACCGCAAAAAATACATTTAAATAAATCAATGTCGTATTGAGTTGTACGGCGTGTGCCGTCATCACGCATTTCTGACTCAATAGTAATCGCATTAGCTGGGCATACAGCCTCACAAAGCTTACACGCAATACAGCGCTCCTCACCATTTGGATAGCGACGCAATGCGTGCAGACCTCTAAACCTTGGTGAAATAGGCGTTTTTTCCTCTGGATACTGAACGGTAATTTTAGTGTTAACAAACTCTTTGGCAGTAATTTTCATGCCCGAGCGCAGTTCGCTTAAAGTTAGGTTTTTTGCTAATTTTTTTATGCCGTTAATCATCTATTTAATCCTTATTAAGCAAACCAGGGGCCAATATGCAACTGTGTCATTAACGCAACCACAAAAATCCAAACAATGGTCATTGGTAAAAATACTTTCCAGCTTAGGCGCATAATTTGGTCATATCTAAATCGTGGAAATGTTGCTCTTACCCATAAATATAGAAACATAAAGAAGGTTGATTTTGCCAACAGCCAAACAATACCCGGTACCCATGCAAAGGCCGATTCCAACACACCAAGTCCTTCAAAAGGAGAATGCCAGCCACCAAAAAACATAACCACAGCCAGAACTGCCATGAGAATCATATTGGCATACTCTGCTAAGAAAAATACAGCAAACGTCATGCCAGAATACTCAACATGGGTACCGCCCACAATTTCTGATTCTCCTTCAACCACATCAAATGGGGCGCGGTTTGTTTCTACCAAAGCTGAAATAAAGAAGATAACCATCATTGGGAACAATGGAATAAAGTACCAATTAAGCATGCCGCCCTGCTGATCTGCCACAATCGTATTTAAATTCACACTGCCTGCAATCATCACTACCGTTACTAACGCAAAACCAATGACAATTTCATAGGAAACCAGCAATGAGGCACTACGCAATGCGCCCAATAATGGATATTTTGAGTTAGATGCCCAGCCTGCCAAAATGATGCCGTATACACCAATCGAGCCAATCGCCAACACATACAATAAACTAACATCTAGGTTAGTGACATAGATGCCTTCGTCAAATGGGATAACAGCCCACACAGCAATCGCTGGTGCAATGGCTAGAATTGGCGCCAATAAAAATAAATAGATGTTAGCCCTTGATGGAAAAATAATTTCCTTAGTCATGAGCTTTAACGCATCAGCGATTGGCTGCAACCAGCCTTTAGGGCCCACTCGATTTGGACCAATACGCAGCTGCATATAGCCAATCACTTTACGCTCAGCATAAGTAAAGTAAGCCACAGTCAGTAACAATGGCATAATCAAAGCAAATGCTTTAATCAAAATAATAACAATAGCTGCAACATTACCATCAAACCAAGGCATAAGTTCGTTAACACCAAGCACAAACGATTGCCATAACTCCATCATGATAATCCTCCCGTATTGGTTGCTTGATTGCTGCTGACAAATACACATTGGTCAGCCATAGCATCGGTAACATCAATTGGCACACCCAAATACCGATCGCCTGATTTTAGCGACAGTGTATCGGCAGTAGCTTGAGTCATTGAAGCGGTATTCATTTGGCCAATTTTACTTGCCTGTAGAGAGCTAGCGTGTCTTAACAACTCGTCTGATTGATACGGCGAATGCATCCAGATGGTCTCAATAGCTGACGTGTTTTCATTAATATTAATACTACTATCGTATTCATGCTCCACTTCTGACTGGTGAGCCACTTCACTCAACACTTGCGCAGAGTTTTCATAATGAAATCCAGGTAATTCAAGTAAATCTGCTAATACTTTCAAGATCTTCCAAGCAGGCTTTGCTTCACCAGGTGCGCTCACTGCTGCTGAGAATGATTGCATCTTATGGTCAATGTTAATATGTGTACCCGACGTTTCGTACATAGCGGCCATTGGCAAAATAACATCAGCATACTGTGACACCAACTCATTGCCAAAACTATTCAGTGACACCACAAATACATCTTCCTTAGACAAAGCCGAAAGCGCACTGTTCACATGATGAAAATCATATTCTGGTGTTACGTCTAATAACAAAAATGCGCTCATTTCAGCATTCAACATGTCATTTACGTTCATGCCAGTGCTGCTTGGTGTAAATTTAACACGCTGTGCACCTAATGCGTTTGCTGTAGCACTTACATTTAGTGTTTTGCTATTTGAATGTTTGGCTATCTCAGTGATTAAATTAGCAATACTACTTGCTTGAGTATTGTTTAGCACATGCTCGCCTAAAATAATCACAGCTTGCTCGGCGCCAAGTAATGTATTAGCCATATCTGTTGCTTCAGCACTTGGTGTTAGCGTGGATAAGTATTCTGGAATTTTTTCAGACTTAGCTTCTAATACGCGTTTTAATACGCCAGCCAATGTACTCGCGATTTGATTAGGTGATACAACCGTATTACTAACTGGATAATTAAAATCAAATTCTTTAACATTTAGTGCATTCATGGTTGCACCAGCAAGCTGCGCTTTACGCAACCTATGATTAATCATTGGTTGTTCTAGGCGTAAATTTGCCCCAACTACCAATGCGTAATCAACTTGTTCTAGTTTGGCTAATTTGATATTAGAAGCCAAGTGGATTGTTTGATCTAAATTTTTAACATTAAGACGATAATCCAAGTTCTCACAGCCTAATTCACGCAACATTTTTTGCATTAAATACAACTCTTCTGTAGTTGCTGTTGCGGAGGCTAATCCACCTAACTTTTGTGCATTTCGACTATTCAAAATGTTGTTTTTTAGACCTTTAACCGCATAATCTAGCGCAACTTCCCACTCTACTTCTTTCCACTGCCCTTCGACTTTAATTTGCGGATAAAGCAATCGATCTTCATGCGCTAATCCTTCGTATGAAAAACGATCTCGGTCTGAAATCCAAGTTTCATTAACACTGTCATTATCACCTGACACAACACGCTTAACTTTACCTTTGTAAGTTTGTGCATATAAATTTGAACCAACCAAATCATGGCGAGCAATACTTTCAATCGCATTCATCTGCCATGATCTAAGCTCATATCTAAATGGCTTGGAGGTTAATGCACCCACTGGGCAGACATCAATCATATTGCCAGAAAGCTCAGAAGTGATACCTTCAGCCAAGAACGGCTCAATTTTTAAATCCTCACCTCGGCCCGTGCCGCCCATCTCCATAATGCCGGCAATTTCGCTACCGAAACGAACACAGCGTGTACAGTGAATACAGCGTGTCATGTCAGTTTGGATCAATGGGCCAATATCACTTGGCGCAACCAAACGCTTGCCTTCGCTAAAGCGTGAGACATCAGAACCATATTCCACAGCCACATCTTGCAATTCACACTCGCCACCCTGATCACAAATAGGGCAATCCAGCGGATGGTTAATGAGTAAAAATTCCATTACTGCTTTTTGAGAAGCTTTAGCTCTTTCATTTTGAGTATGAATTTTCATACCGTCAGCAATTGGTGTTGAACAGGCTGGCTGAGGCTTTGGTGCACCCTCAACATCTACCAAACACATACGACATGACGCTGAGATGGATAATTTCTTGTGATAGCAAAATCTTGGCACCGTAATCCCTTCTCTGTCTGTCACAGCGATCAGCATTTCACCCGGTTCAGCATTTACTAGCTGACCATCAATTTCAATTTCTACCATTATCCTTTCACCATGCTTTTGCCGTGTTCAATGTAGTATTCAAACTCTTCACGGAAATTTCTTAAGAAACTTTCAACAGGCATCGCAGCAGCATCACCTAGGGCGCAAATTGTATTGCCCATGATTTTTTCCTGCACACCCAATAATAAATCAATATCGTCTGCCTTGCCTTTGCCATCCATAATGCGCTTTAGCACCCTATAAAGCCAACCAGTACCTTCACGACACGGTGTACATTGGCCACAAGACTCATCATAATAAAAATGCGCTAAGCGCGTTAACGCTTCAACCATGCAAGTTGAATCATCCATTACGATCACTGAACCAGCGCCCAACATGGAGCCAGCTTTATCAATACCGTCATAATCCATGGTCATGCCCATGGCCACTTCTGCTGTTAATACTGGTGTCGATGAGCCACCTGGAATAACAGCTTTTAATTTTGCGCCATTACGCATACCGCCAGCAAGCTCTAATAATTCTTTAAATGGCATACCCATAGATACTTCAAAGTTTGCCGGATTCGCCACATGACCTGAGACAGAAAATAATTTAGTGCCGCCTGAATTCTCTACACCAAGATCAGCAAACCATTGCCCGCCATTGGCCATAATATCTGGCACAGAAGCAAAGCTTTCTGTATTGTTAATGGTGGTTGGTTTGCCAAACAAACCCACGTTAGCAGGGAATGGAGGCTTAAATCGTGGCTGGCCTTTTTTACCTTCAATCGATTCTAGCAAAGCTGTCTCTTCACCACAGATATAAGCGCCCGCACCTAAATGCGCATAAAGATCAAAATCAATCTTTGATTGGTTAATATTTTTACCCAAAAGTCCGGCTGCATAAGCCTCTTTCAAAGCGCCTTCAAAACGATTGAACGGCTCCATAAACTCACCACGGATGTAATTGTAACCAACCGTTGCATTCATGACAAAACTACCTATCGCCATACCTTCAATTACTGCATGTGGATTATATCTAAGGATATCACGGTCTTTACAAGTGCCCGGCTCACCCTCATCAGAATTACACACAATGTACTTTTGACCTTGTGCGTTACGCGGCATAAAACTCCACTTAAGTCCGGTTGGGAAGCCTGCACCACCACGACCTCTTAAGCCTGAAATTTTTAATTCTTCAATAATTTGCTCAGGTGTGTATTCACCCTTAAGGATTTTGCGCCAAACACTATAACCACCGCTAGCCTCGTAGGTGGCTAACGACCAACACTGGTCTTTGTCTAGATTTTTAAAACAAACTTCATTCATTTTAAACCATCCACAATTTCATCAATTTTCTCAATTGTTAGGTTTTCATAGTACTGGTCGCCAATTTGAAACATTGGCGCACCCACACAAGCACCTAGACACTCTACTTTTTTAACACTGACCAGTCCATCTTTGCTAACTTCACCGGTTTTAACACCTAGTTTGGTTTCAAGATGTGCAATTAGATCATCGGCACCATTCAACATGCAAGAGATATTATGGCAAAAACGAATCACATGTTTACCCATCGGCTTATGGTTGTAATTCTCGTAAAACGTAGCCACTTCAGCTGCAGCAATGCCTGGCATGTCCAAATAATCAGCAACCGCTTGAATATTGTCGTGCGTTAACTGATTGTTATTTTCTGCCTGAACAATTTTCAAAGCCTCCATCACTGCAGAACTTTGACGTCCCTCTGGATATTTTGCTACCCAAGCATCGATTTGTTTTTTTGCTTTATCTGAAATCATGATTAATTAAACTTAAATTTCCTAAAAGGAGAAACGAGTATTTTTACTTTCTGCAAGGCAAGCGCAAGAATGAACAAAGGAGTGTAGTAAACACTACATGACTGAGTGAATGATAAGCTTAACGCCGAAGAAGGTAAAAAGACGAAATTTCTCATCGGTCAATCTCTCCAAAAACAATATCCTGTGTGCCGATGATAGTGACCACATCTGACAACATATGTCCTTTAGTCATTTCATCCATGGAGGCCAAATGTGCAAAACCAGGCGCTCTAATTTTTACTCTGTACGGCTTGTTAGCGCCATCAGAAATTAAGTAAATACCAAATTCACCCTTAGGATGCTCAACCGCTTTATAAACTTCACCTTCTGGCAATGAGTAGCCTTCGGTAAAGAGTTTAAAGTGATGAATTAATGACTCCATATCATCTTTCATGTCAGTACGCTTTGGTGGCGCTACTTTTTTATCGTCACTCATCACTGAGCCTGGATTCGCCCTAAGCCAATCAACACACTGACCAATAATTTTATTAGACTGGCGCAATTCTTCCATGCGTACCAAATAACGATCGTAACTATCACCCGTGACACCTACTGGAATATCAAACTCAAGTTGATCATAAACCGCATACGGCTGATTTTTTCGCAAATCCCAAGCAACACCTGAACCCCTTAACATAGGGCCAGTAAAGCCTAATTGCTTAGCACGTTTGGCAGAAACAATACCAATGTTAACCAGCCTTTGCTTCCAAATTCGGTTCTCGGTTAATAAATCATCATACTGTTTAATGTGACGCGGAAACTCTTTTACAAAATCATCAATAAAGTCCAATAACGAACCTTGACGATTTTCATTCATTTTTTCAATTTCTTTGTCAGTGCGTGTGTCTGTTTTCAGGTATTTTGGCATCTGATCTGGCAGATCACGATACACACCACCTGGGCGGTAGTAAGTCGCGTGCATACGAGAGCCTGAAACTGCCTCATAACAATCAATTAATTTTTCACGCTCACGGAATGCATATAAGAAAATACTCATAGCACCTACGTCTAATGCATGCGTACCCAACCACATCAAGTGGTTTAGAATGCGTGTAATTTCGTCAAACATTACGCGAATGTATTTAGCACGCTCCGGCACCTCTAGCTCAAGCATGGTTTCAATAGCCATCACATAAGCATGCTCATTACACATCATCGAAACGTAATCTAGGCGATCCATATAGCCAATTGACTGATTGTAAGGCTTCGATTCAACTAGCTTTTCAGTACCACGATGCAACAAGCCAATATGAGGATCAGCACGCTCAATCACCTCGCCATCAATTTCTAAAATCAGGCGTAGTACGCCATGCGCTGCTGGATGTTGCGGGCCAAAGTTAAGGGTATAGTTACGAATTTCTGCCATCTTTACTTCCTAATTACCTTGGGAACACTGACGTTTGGCTCGATGCTTACTTTTTCATAAACAACACGACCTAACTCTTCATCATAGCGCATTTCAACCTCGCCAATCATTGGGAAATCTTTTCTAAGTGGATGCCCAACAAAGCCATAGTCTGTCAAAATTCGACGCAGATCTGTGTGGTTTTCAAACAAAATACCCATTAAATCAAAAGCTTCACGCTCATACCAATCTGCCGAGGCCCAAATACCTGTAACAGACTTAATAATAGGCTCAGCTTCATTAACAAAAGCTTTAACACGAATTCGGTAATTTTGACTAACAGACAACAAATGATAAATCACCGCAAAACGCTGTGGATGCTTATCTTCGCCACCTTGTGCACTTCGGCCTCTGGAAAATCCTGAGTTGCTTGCATCGTGCGCCCACTCTGATTGACCATAAGATAAATAATCAACGCCACATAAGTCAACTAAAGTATCAAAATCTAATTTATCGCGCAGTTTTAAACAAGTGTCGATAATATTGTCACTATCCACAGTTAAAGTTAGCTCACCAAAAGCAGTGACTAAATTAGCACCTTCAAAAATCTCTTCTAATTGTTCTTTTAGTTCTTCCATAATCGTTATGTGCGAGCAATGGTGTTAGTGCGACGAATTTTATCTTGCAATTGCATAATGCCGTAAAGCAGCGCTTCTGCAGTTGGCGGACAGCCTGGCACATACACATCAACCGGAACAATGCGGTCACAACCACGCACAACAGCATAAGAATAATGATAGTAACCACCGCCATTGGCACATGAACCCATAGAAATTACCCAACGTGGTTCAGGCATTTGATCGTAAACTTTACGTAATGCTGGTGCCATTTTGTTGGTCAACGTACCAGCAACAATCATTAAATCTGATTGACGTGGCGTAGGTCTAAAAACAATACCGAAACGGTCTAAGTCGTAGCGAGCAGAACCCGCTTCCATCATCTCTACCGCACAACAAGCTAAGCCAAAAGTCATTGGCCACAAGGATCCAGTTCTTGCCCAGTTAATCACACTGTCAAGCGAGGTGGTTACAAACCCTTCTTTCATTAATCCTTCAATAGCCATAATTCAACATTTTTTTAATTCTACTTTCTTATTTCCAAGTGAGGCAAAACCTCCCGAACTTAGACTATTTATAGCGGTTTTAATTTCTATACTGACGTTCATCACTGGTAAGCGTGAGGAATTGCCTCGTCCTTCAATGACCACAAACTACTCCCACTCCAGTGCGCCATTCTTCCATTCAAAAATAAAGCCCACCACCAATAGGAATAAAAAGATACTAATCGCCCCAAAGCCAAACCAGCCTAAATCTGACTGAACCACTGCCCACGGAAAGACGAAGGCCACTTCTAAATCAAACAAAATAAATAAAATAGCCACTAGATAATAACGCACATTAAAGTACATGCGTGAGTCATCGAAAGCTGGAAAGCCACACTCAAACTGAGAATTCTTCTCTTCATCAGGCTTACTAGGACCTAATAAATAACCAATTAACATTGGTCCTGCGCCAAATCCAAGGCCCAGCAAGATAAATACAACAATAGGTAGATAGTTCTCTAACACCCAACGCTCCAAACTTTAATTTTCAATCTAAATATTATATCCATTTTAATAGTTAAATCTATCAATAAGTGCAAATACATTTAAACTGAAATTTTAGGTGTTTACCTGCGTCCCACCAACGGTTAACTCATCAATTTTAAGACTTGGCTGACCCACACCAACTGGCACAGATTGACCGTCTTTACCGCACACACCAATACCACCATCAAGCTTCAAGTCGTTGGCCACCATGGATATTTTCTTTAACACCTCATCACCTGCGCCAATTAATGTCGCGCCTTTAACCGGATGTGTGATTTTGCCGTTTTTGATTAAATATGCTTCATTGGCACTAAAAACAAACTTACCCGAGGTAATATCTACCTGGCCGCCATCAAAATTAAACGCATACAAGCCATCATCAACTGAAGCAATCATATCATCTACATGATCAGTGCCATTAAGCATATAAGTATTAGTCATTCTAGGCATGGGTATGTGTGCATAAGACTCACGCCTGCCATTACCGGTTGACTCAACGCCCATTAGCCGAGCATTCATTTTGTCAAACAAGTATCCTTTCAGTATACCGTTTTCAATTAATGTTGTATTTTGAGTGGGCACACCCTCATCGTCAATGGTTAAGCTACCACGTCTATTAGCCAGGGTGCCATTATCAACAATGGTGCATTTTTCACTCGCCACTTGCTCGCCAATTCTGTCTGTAAAAACAGACGAACCCTTACGATTAAAATCCCCTTCCAAGCCATGACCTATCGCCTCATGCAATAAAACACCTGGCCAACCCGCACCCAAAATAACAGGCATGTTGCCTGCTGGTGCTTGTTTAGCTTCAAGTGCTACCAATGCTTGTCTAATCGCTTCTGACACATAAATTTCATCAAGATTATGATCAATAAAATAGCGATAATCATAACGTCCGCCGCCGCCACTCGAAGCTGATTCAATGCGCCCATTATGCTCAACAATCACACTCACACTCACCCTAACCATTGGACGATAATCTTGTTGATACACACCGTCACTAGAGGCAATCAGCACTTCAGAATACGCACCTGAAATTGAAGCACTCACTTGCTTGACTTTAGGCTCTTTTCTAGCCAAGGCATCAATCCGATTCAAAAAGTCAACCTTCTCTTTAGAGCTCAAACTGCCCAATGGATTTAGCCCACTATATTTCGCAATTTCAGGCACTGATTGAAATGCTTGTAATTGAACGGGTTGGTCAGTTTTTCCTGTACCTTTGGCAAAATCAATGGCTTTTTCAATGGCGTTAATATTTAAATCATCCGAATAGGCAAAGCCAGTTTGCTCGTTATTAACTGAGCGTGCACCAACACCATGGCTAATATTGTAAGTGCCTGACTTCACAATACTCTCTTCTAAAAACCAAGATTCAGCCACCGAATACTGGAAATACAAATCAGCGTAGTCTGGCGTCTTTGCTGACAAAGAATCCAACAATGAATAAATTTTTTCTTGGGTTAGATGATGATCATCTAGTAACTGTTCAATCATAAAATAGTTGATATATTCTCAATAGTGGGCTCGTCCCATGGGCCGGTAATTTTATATTTAAACTGCACCACCTTATCAACAATCTTGTCAATTAGCATACCATCAAACAGACTTTGATCCGCTAACCATACACCCAACCCAATCAAGCCACCGCCTGCTAAATAAGTCGCTGCAGGTACCGCGTCACTAATCGCTGGCGTTACTTTTGCTTCAATATCATACACCTCATCAATGATGTGGCTTTGCCCAGAAAGCGTAATGGCGCTCGAGCTTGCTGCTAGTTCAAAGCGGTCAATCTTAGCCAGTGCATCTTGCAGGGTTACCTGAGCATCAATACTGTCATAAACAAAGCCTTTGTCAGTCAAATCGGCAACATCAAGTTTTAAGCGCTTCGCAATAGATTTAATGTTAAGCAGCGATAATACACGTCCAATGTTAGGATCTTTATCGGTAAACACACCTTCTTTAACCTTCATTTGAGCCATGCCGCTTAAGTTTTTCAGGCTCATATTCCAAGGTGTGCAATTACAAAATAAGCGTACATCAAAGTCAAATTCACCGCCCGTTACTTGTTCTTTAATTTTAAGTTTTTGTAAAAAATCAGCCAAACCCTTGCCCTTTGCTTTAGCAATTAATGTCGTTTTTCCTGCCACCCAAGCGCCATCAAACTGTAAGTCCTGCTCACCAACACCAATTCCTTCGAACGATAAATTAGAAATTTTTAAAATATTATCAGCCGACTCTAATTTAGCACTAAAGTCAGGAGCCTCTTGCTCATCAACAAAAATACCATGCATACTTAAAAACATACTCGGCAGATCATTAGGCTGGATATTCCAATCACCCTTTAAACTATCAGATGAGGCTACTTGAAGCCCAAGCACTCTGACACTCGGCAAGTTGTCAGTCAAAGCAATCTCAATGTTGGTTTTTAGCGCCTCAGACTCAATCCTTGCACGCCAAGTTTGATCTAAACGCCTGGTTAAATACAATTCAAACCCACTATCATTGTTGACCAACTCAACCGCAAAGGAAGCTTGTTTATCATCACCCCTATTGTGTGGATTGATGCGAATATCAAAATCAGTATCACGAATATTACCTACGCCAGTGGTAGTAATTTGATTATCATGAAAAGCGATTGTAGAATCATAATCATTAATCACCACTGCGCCATCCAGCGTAGTTAGCTGATTATCTTGAATGGTTAAATCAACATCTAATGTCGACTCACGATCATCTAGTGGAATAATTAAATCCAACTCACCGCTAAGCGGACCCACCAAGCTAAACTGCTGAATAACCTCATGTACGGTTTCGCCTGAAGGCGCGTCTGCTAAAAATTGCACAAAATCTTGACTATTGGTGTTAATACTACCGCGCAGCCGTACATCCAAATCATTCTGGCTCATGTCCTCAATTTCAAGCGCCATATCCGTTAATGACAGATCATACAGCTCAGTTCGATTAACCATTACTTGAATTTTTTTACCATCAGTGGTAATGTCCGCATCTAAGCCTTTAAGTGTATCCCAGTCTGAATTAAACAATAACTCTGTTTCTGCCAAGTGCGCGGTAAAGCTAAGCGTCGCTGGCACTTGATCAGACAAATTTTTAACCAAATGAATATTAGCATTTTGCAGAACACCTGATTTAAATCCGCGCTTCATCCAGCTATTGGTTGACTCGCCCACCACTGCTGTCGGCACATAATCATCAAGATTAACTACTTGCATTTGATCAACAAAACCAGTGAATTCAACATAGTCTTGATTATCTTGCTGATAAAGCTTAATGTTCGATAATAGTGAAAAATCCTCATTTTGAATTACCATTGGCATGGTAATCACGCCACTTTGAGAAAACTGCTCACTAGATAAAGCCAGTTTGATATCAACTATTTTTTCGCCAATAGGTTGGCGCATTACACTTAACACCAATTGACCTTGGTTATGACCGATAACCACTGGCGCAAGCTCAACCAATTGCTCACCTTGAATGCGAGTTTTTTCTATCGTTAACGATTCGAAGAAATGTGCCATTTCCAAAGTTTCTTTAGACACTAAACGATCAACATCCTTAATAGAAAATGACTTACCATTAACATTAAGTGTTAACGCATCAACATAAACCTGACTTGGGTGATATACATCTTTAAATAAATTAGACAATTTCACATGCCAGTGAAGACCCTGAATATGCACTAAAGATTTATCCGAATACTTGGAACCAAGCGTTAAATCATGAATTTTTAAAGAAATGCCATTATCAATTTCAAAACTCAGTTTGGATATATCTACTGTTAAATCAGTGGCATCAGCCAATTGAGATTCAATAGGTGCCTTTAGCAGACTAGGAAAAGCAACAAAAAATCCCACAATCAACACAAGCAGTAGTGCAAAGAAAGCACTCAACCAAGTGCTTATTTTCAATACTTTAACGCCATTTGATAGTGTTTTCTTAATCATTCTGATATAATTTTGCTCTTCGAGAATTATAACTTACTAAATAAGGAAACCACCATGTACTTTAAAAACTCCGTTGCCGCCATTCTTGTTATCTTTGCAATTATTATTGGCGCTAAAACATTCTTCAGCAATTTAATTCATGTGGGTTATGATGACAACTTAACGGTTGCGCAACGTATTGCACCATTAGGTCAAGTTTATTTAGCAGGTGACATCGATGTTAATGCCATTAAAGCACCGGTTAAAACCGCTGCTAAAGCACGTAGTGGTGAGCAGGTTTACACATCAGTTTGTGCATCGTGTCACGCAGTAGGCGTACTAAACGCACCTAAATTTGGCAACAAAGCTGATTGGGCACCAAGAGTTGAACGCGGTATTGCAGATTTAGTTAAGGTATCTATTTCTGGTAAAGGCGCCATGCCACCTAAAGGCACATGTATGGATTGTTCGGATGATGAGCTAAAAGCAGCCATTGAGCACATGATCAAGTAAAAACTCTCTTATTTAATCAACAAAAAGCCTAGGAATCTACGAAGATTCCTAGGCTTTTGTCTTTCTTTACTTTGTCAAAATCAAACACTTGACCATTCATGGCAATATACACACCATTTGATTTAAGTTGTACTGCACTCAAAGCCACGCCCAAATTAAACAAGGCATCAGAATTGTCAATTGAATATGGAATCATTGAACCAAACAAAACCACGGTTTTGTCTTTGATGCTGTTAGCTAAAAATTGAGCCGTTTCCACCATGGTATCCGTACCATGCGTAATTAAGATATTTTGCTCATCACAAGACTGGCACTTATCCAAAATAAAACAGCGATCTGAATCAGTCATTTCCAACGAATCTTTTAAAAATAAAACCTCAGACAAAGTATCTGCCATCGATCGTCCTCGATTAAGCATATCCACTATATGCGTTTCAGTGAATGACAATTCGCCGGTTAATTCTTTATAGGCTTTGTCAATCGTGCCGCCAGTGATTAAAACTTTAATTTTCATAATGGTATTGTATCAAAAAATTTTGGAAATTTTGTAAATGGTCTTTTTAAGTTCTTTTTCCAAAGATATCCGAGCCGATTCTCACAAAAGTAGCGCCATTTTCAATAGCTAACTCGAGATCTGCACTCATTCCCATGCTTAAAACCTCTAAGTTTGGGTATTTTTGCAGTATTTTCGCCATTTTGGCGAAACTTTGCTCAGCATTATCGGGGCTGGGAATACACATAAAACCCCTTAATGAAATATTTTGGAAATTTTCAAAATGGGGGATAATTTCATCAATTTCGCCAATTAATACGCCTGATTTAGTCGGCTCATTGTCAATATTGATTTGTAGCAAAACATTGAGCTTGGGTAAATTTTCTGGGCGCTGATCATTTAGGCGTTTGGCAATTTTTAACCGATCTACACTGTGCACCCAGTTAAAATTCTGCGCAATTTGCTTGGTTTTGTTAGATTGGATCGGACCGATAAAATGCCAGATTAAATCTTGGCCTTTTAAACGCTCAATTTTATCCAGCGCCTCTTGAAGGTAATTTTCCCCAAAATGTCGCTGCCCTGCATCAATCGCTTGCTGAAGATCTGAAGCTGGTTTGGTTTTGCTAACGGCAATTAGCGTTACTTGCTTTTTTGTATCAACCGCATTGATACGGTTTTGGACTTTCTTTAAATTATCGGCTATCAAAAGACTTTAGTTGCGTCAAATACAGGACCATCAACACAAACGCGCTTCATCGCTGGACCAGTATCAGTCTGCACCCCAAGGGTACTTCTTGCAGGGCGCACTTCAACCACACAACCCGCACACCCACCTACCGCACAAGCCATGTTTTCTTCTAATGAAACCTGACATGGCAAATCGTACTCTTTGGCGAGTTTTGCAACTGCTTCAAGCATTGGATGTGGACCACAAGAATACACCTCAACCTGAGACAACTCCACTGCTGACAGGCCGTCTAAATAAACTCTAGCTAAATCTGTCACATAACCCTTAAACACACCTTCGTAATCTTGCAAACTGGCTAAGCGACACGCCACACCCCAATCTTCTAATTCAGGCATGGTATGTGTTGCGCCCTGATAATCTTTGCCGTCACTCGCTACTTGCTCATCAAAAGGAAACGGTACTTCTGAGCCTAGAATAGCAAATGGCTGATAATCTGTATCTTTAATATTCTGCGCAATGGAAACCATTGGCGGCATACCCACGCCACCACCAATCAGCAGTGGACGTTTTTTATCCGTCATGGTAAAGCCATTACCAATCGGGCCAATAACAGACAACGTTTCACCAATTTTGCGCTCAGCCAATTGCCTAGTGCCCTCGCCCACAACTTTATACAACAAATCGAAGGTTGCGTTTTCTTTATCAACCGACATGATTGAAATTGGGCGCCTCATCGGCAAGGCATCAGAAACTGCAATATGTACAAATTGCCCCGGCTTGGTTTCATTAGCTATCGTTTCCGATGACAAAGTTAAGATATATTGATCACCCTCAAACTTATAATGTGCCAAAATTTGGCAGTCAACTACTTTGATTGTATTACGATGTGCTTTAGTCATTGCAGGTAATTAGTGTACCAACACCATTGTCAGTAAATATTTCTAAAAGAACGGCGTGCGAGACACGTCCATCGATAATATGCGCTGCTTTAACACCGTCTTTAACCGCAGACAGTGCGCAATCAATTTTAGGCAACATGCCACCATAAATCGTGCCGTCATTAATCAAACCATCAACAGTACGCGCATCAAGGCCAGTTAGTAATTCACCATCTGCATCTAATAAGCCCGAGGTGTTGGTGAGTAAAATAAGCTTTTCTGCATCAAGTGCTTGAGCGATTGAGCCAGCTACCAAATCGGCATTAATGTTGTAGGAAAATCCATCTTCGCCCACACCAATCGGCGCAATAACCGGAATAAAATCACCTTTTAGCAATAACTCAATCACCGAGGTATCAATTTCATCCACTTCGCCCACATGACCAAGATCAATAATTTCAGAGGTAGGTTTAATGTCGTGTTGTAATTTTTTTGCGGTAATTAAACTACCATCTTTACCGGTTAAACCAATTGAGTGGCCACCATGCTGATGAATCAAATTAACGATTTCTTTGTTAACCAAACCGCCGAGCACCATTTCAACCACGTCCATGGTTTCAGAATCAGTAACCCGCATGCCGCCAATAAATTCACTCTCTTTACCAATTTTTTCTAAGGTTTTGCCGATTTGTGGCCCGCCACCATGCACCACAATCGGGTTCATGCCAACTGATTTCATCAAAACGATATCACGCGCAAAGCTTGATTTTAGCGCCTCGTCAATCATGGCGTTACCACCATACTTTATGACAATGGTTTTGCCTTGGAATTTTTGAATATACGGCAAGCTTTCAGTGAGAACGCTGGCAATATTATGAGTACCGTCTGACATATTATTTAAGATATAGAATTATTATTGCGTTATTTTACCAACAACAACGATCAGTATCGATATTCTTCAATGACAAGCTTTTCCGAGCGCTTTTACTTACTT
>NZ_JAQRMS010000079.1 GCF_028599055.1 Candidatus Thioglobus sp. | reverse complement strand
GTGCGCAAGCTACTCACAACGCCACTCTTATTTAATCCGATTGGATTTATCTCAAAACATTCAAGCAAGCAAGGTAAGGTTATTACCCCAGGTTCTGGCAGTAAAAAAGTATTGCTATTGGGTGGTTGTGTGCAGCCGGTACTGGCGCCGAACATTAATCATAGTATTAAAAATATTTTGGCCAAGCTTGGTTATGATGCGATCGAAACGCCACAAAATCAGTGTTGTGGTGCGGTTGATCAACACTTGAGTGCTGAACAAGATGCATTGATCAAGATTAAGAATAATATTGATGCTTGGTTGAAATTTGATGTGGAAGTTATTATTTCTAGCGCCAGTGGTTGCGGTTTAATGGTTAAAGATTACGATTCAATGTTTGAAGCTGGTGATGAATATTACCAAAAAGCAAAGATTATTTCTGCAAAAACTCAAGATATTGCAGAGTTTTTGGCCGACAAAGATTTGTCTCAATTAAACTTAGAAAAAACCAATATTTCGTATCACGAGCCTTGCACCTTGCAGCATGGGCAAAAGCTGGCAGGACTGGTTAATTCAATTTTGCAACAATTAGGCTATACGCCAGCACCTGTTAAAGATTCACATTTATGTTGTGGCTCAGCAGGTACGTATTCAATTTTTCAGCCTAAACTCTCGCAAGCGT
Source organism: Candidatus Thioglobus sp. (assembly GCF_028599055.1). Taxonomy (GTDB): domain Bacteria; phylum Pseudomonadota; class Gammaproteobacteria; order PS1; family Pseudothioglobaceae; genus Thioglobus_A. The sequence continues at coordinate 4,623 of NZ_JAQRMS010000079.1, read as the reverse complement.
TGAAAGATAATAAATTAAAACACCTGCAAGCGGCTAATCCAGAGATGATTGTGACGGCTAATATCGGTTGTTTAATGCATTTACAAAAAGACAGTGAAATTCCCGTTAAACATTGGGTGGAACTATTGGATAATTAGCCTAATTAATAATTGGCATAAACCATGGGCCGAAGAAGAAAGCCGAAAGCTAAAACCTACGAATTAACCATTGAATCTTTATCGCACGAAGGTCGCGGCATTGCACATCTTGATGAAAAAGTCATTTTTGTCTCTGGTGCTTTGCCAGGTGAAACGGTTATCGCAGATCGCAGTTTTTCACGCGCTAAATTTGAAGAAGCAGATGTTAAAGAAGTTATCAAGGCTGCTGATAACCGTATTACCCCAAAATGTGCAGTATTTGGTATTTGTGGCGGTTGTTCATTTCAGCACTTATCCAGTGAAGATCAAATTAGTGCTAAAGGCGAGTGGCTTAAAGATGCTTTTTTAGGTCAAGCTAAGGTTGAGCCAGAACAGTGGCTGGCGCCACTTCAGGTGCAAAATTGGGGATATCGCCGTAAAGCGCGACTTGGCGTGCGTTATGTAGCCAAAAAAGAAAAAGTATTGGTTGGCTTTAGAGAAAAAAAATCCGGCTGGATTACCAACATGAGTCGTTGCGAGGTATTGCATCCGTCTTTGGGTGATAACCTAGAAGTGTTGGCTGAGGCGATTGGAAAGCTTTCGATTAAATCACAAGTGCCACAAATTGAAGTGGCGGTTGCTGAGCATAATACGGTACTCATCTTAAGACATCTTGAGCCGTTGAACGAGCAAGATGAGCAAGTATTGCGTGATTGTGCTAAAGAATTAGCTGTAACGTTCTACACTCAAAGTGGCGGCGAAGACACAGTTAAACCCCTTGATCAGAGCGCTGTACTAACCTACTCACACCCTGATCATGACATTGAAATGGAATTTTTACCAACTGACTTCACTCAGGTGAATTTTAAGTTGAATCAAAAAATGATTAATTTAGCCTTGGAGTTGCTTGACTTAAATGAGGATGATGAGGTGATTGATCTATTTTGCGGGCTAGGTAACTTTACCTTACCAATGGCAAAATATGCCAAGCATGTGGTTGGTGTGGAAGGCGATATGGGCTTGATTGAACGCGCTAAATACAATGCTGAGCAAAATAAAATTGGCAATGCTGATTTTTACAAGGCAGATCTGTTTAAAGAAGTTGAGGGGTTTGAGTGGTTCAGAGGCAAGACCTATAACAAGGCGTTAATTGATCCAGCGCGTTCAGGTGCGATTGAAATTGTAGAATTACTACCCAAATTAGGTGTCAATCACTTGGTGTATGTATCTTGCAATCCAGCTACGTTGGCACGTGATACGGCCAAGTTGATCGAGTTGGGCTACAAGCTTAAAACGGCGGGTGTGATGGACATGTTCCCGCAAACAGCCCACGTTGAATCCATTGCATTGTTTATCAAATAAGCCAGCACTATGATTATCATTAACATTGCCAATCAAACCCTTGAATTTAACGACAAAACTTACGCAATTAGTACAGCGGCCAATGGCATTGGTGAAGTTGAAGGTTCTTACTGTACGCCATTAGGAAAGTTTAAAATTGCTGAAAAAATTGGCCAAAATTTAGCGTCAAATTCAGTACTTAAAGGTCGTGTATTTACCGGTGAAATCTACACTGCTGAGTTAGCACAACAACACCCAAAAAGAGATTGGATTCTAACTCGAATACTTTGGCTTGACGGGGTTGAGTCTCATAATGTCAATACCAAAAATCGATACATTTATATTCACGGCTCACCAGATGAAACCCCAATGGGTGTAGCTGGCTCCAAGGGTTGTATTCGCATGCACAATGCTGACATTATCGAGTTATTTGATCGTGTTCAAACGCTTGAAGAAGTTGCTATAATTGCTTCATGAACAGTCTACTTCAATATTTACCCAAAAAAGCCGTTGAGCGTCTACAGGCCAATAAAGAAGCGGTGTTAATTGATGTGCGTTGTGAAGCTGAAAACAAGTTTGTTGGCCGGCCAACTGATGCGTTATTTGTGCCCTGGTTAGATGATCCTGATTGGGCACCGAACGAGGCAAATTTTATAGCGGCTATTAAGCGTTTTTTGGGTGATGAGGCGCTAGATGTTGAAATCATCTTAATTTGCCGTAGCGGTTATCGCTCCGACGATGCGGGTAAATGCTTGCTTAAGCATGGGTTTACTAATGTGGCCCATGTGGTGAGCGGCTTTGAAGGGGATCTGGATGAAAACGACCAACGTGGCAATGTTAACGGTTGGCGTCATGACGGCATGCCTTGGGTTCAATGTTAGACAGTATTAAGCTTTTTATCCACCCTCGGGTGCTGAGTATGTTGTTTTTAGGTTTTTCAGCCGGCGTACCCATTTTGCTTATCTTTTCCACATTAGGGCTTTGGTTAAATGAAGCGGGCGTAGCCAAATCAAGTATTACTTTTTTCTCATGGGCAGCCTTAGGCTATTCATTTAAATTTGTCTGGGCGCCCTTAGTTGATCGACTACCATTACCAATTTTAACCAAACTCTTGGGTCGAAGAAGAGCTTGGATGTTGGTTTCTCAATTGGCTATTATGGGCGCTATTTTGCTGATGTCATCGGTTGATCCTCAAGCGGGCTTAGACAGTTTGGAGTTGATGGCAATCGGTGCGGTGTTACTAGGATTTTCATCAGCCACTCAAGATATTGTCATCGATGCCTATCGAATTGAATCCGCTAATAAAGACATGCAATCAATGCTGAGTGCTACTTATATCGCAGGTTATAGAATTGGTATGTTAGTCGCTGGCGCAGGCGGATTATTTTTGGCCAGCTATTTTGGCTCAACCAAAGAACTTTATAGTGTTGAGGCTTGGTCAACTACTTATCTAATAATGGCGCTAGTTATGATGGTTGGTGTTGTCACCACACTGGTCATTAAAGAGCCTGAGTCGTCCACTCGTTCCATTGACTATACAACACTGGATTATGCGCGATTCTTCGCCTTATTCTTAGCTATTGTTGCTGCTTTTATTGCAACATTTATAGTGAGTGCAGATCTGGTTAAAGCACTCAAACCAGTATTAACAGACTTTTTTGCAAACAAGCATTTATCTGGATTTTTAATCGGCACATTAAGAATGATGCTAGCCATAGCTGGTGCTTATGTTGCTGCTCGACTATTGATAACCCTTAATGTGGTTAATCGAGCTATGGTTAGTGATACTTATGTAGCGCCGGTTAAAGATTTCTTTAATCGATATGGGTTGAGTGTCGCTATTCTGCTTTTGGCAGTGATTGGGCTGTATCGAGTCAGCGATATTGTGCTGGGTGTCGTGGCTAATATTTTTTATCAAGACATGGGTTTCACTAAGGTGGAAATTGCCACTGTGTCTAAAACATTTGGCTTATTTATGACCATTGCGGGTGGATTTTTAGGTGGCGTTATGGCGATCAGGTTTGGCGTATTTAGAGTGTTGTTCTTAGGCGCACTGCTTTCAGCACTAACCAACTTATTGTTTATTGTTTTGGCTAATGTAGGCCATGATATAACCTGGTTATATATCACCATCACCATGGATAACTTGTCTGCCGGTTTGGCGGGTGCTGCTTTTATTGCTTTCTTATCGAGCTTAACTAATATTAAATTTACTGCGGTTCAATATGCGGTGTTTTCTTCACTCATGACCTTGTTGCCAAAAATATTTGGCGGCTACTCAGGCACCATTGTAGAAGTATTTGGTTATGGTGAGTTTTTTATATTAACCACGCTAATTGGCCTGCCAATTTTGTACCTTGTTTACAAAATTAAACCTTATATAGATTAATGAATTTTGCACCGATAATGATGGACGTGGCAGCAACCCAGCTGTCTACAAGTGAAAAGACCCAACTAGCTAAAGCTTCGATTGGTGGCGTTATTTTGTTTAGTCGAAACTTTGAATCGATTGAGCAAATCAAGGCGTTAATTACCTCTATTAGATCTGTTAAGCCTGCATTATTGATTGCAGTTGACCATGAGGGTGGTCGTGTGCAACGCTTTAAAGAAGGGTTTACTCACCTGCCAGCCATGGCTAAATTGGGTGATGCGTATGATCGTGACCCTGATTTAGCCCTTGAACAAGCAACAGCTTGCGGCTATGTCTTGGCACACGAACTGTTAAGTATCGGTGTTGATTTTTCTTTTGCGCCGGTGCTAGATGTGGATTATGGTCAATCTTCAGTGATTGGTGATCGTGCCTTTCATTCAAACCCTAAAGCGATTATTGCTTTGGCAGGTGCGTTGATTAACGGCATGCATAAGGCAGGCATGAAGTGTGTTGGCAAACACTTTCCGGGTCATGGGTTTGTGGCAGCGGATTCGCATCTAGATTTACCCATTGATGAGCGCTCGATGACAGAGCTTATGTCAGACATGCTGCCATTCAAAGAATTAACCTACCAAGGGTTAGATGCGGTGATGCCAGCACACGTAATCTATCCACAAGTTTATGAAAATCCAGCAGGCTTTTCTAAAAAATGGATTAAGCAAATTTTACGCGAGCAGTTGGGTTTTTCAGGGGTTGTGTTTAGTGATGATCTATCAATGCAAGGGGCTTTTTTCA
>NZ_JAQRMS010000078.1 GCF_028599055.1 Candidatus Thioglobus sp. | reverse complement strand
CATAAGAGTTGTCGTTTGTACTTTTGGTAACGGGCACATCAGGGCTTGAATGGGTAACAATGGCACTTGGTACATTCAGGTTTTTATCGTCGTTAGTTACACTAGCGGCGTTTGATGTTTTCTGCTGGTAGATTAAATTACCGTTGGCATCAACAGTATGTTGCCTATCCCACTGCTCTTTTAGTAAGAATAAACTCAGAAGAATAGCGACAATTAGAAAGAATTTTTGATTGTTCATCGATTTTTTTGTATTAGTTGAATTAAGTTATTTTTTAGGTACTGGGTCAAATCCGCCCTCATGCCATGGATGACATTTACCAATGCGTTTTGCGCTTAATGCAAACCCCTTAAAGAAGCCGTGAAGCTTAACGCTGTCATAGGCATATTGAGAGCAAGTTGGCTGGAATCGACAATTAGACCCTAGCCAAGGGCTGATCACTAGCTGGTAGAATTTGATCGGTATTAATAGCAAATAGCGCATTACTTGGCCGTCACTTTATTAAGCAATGCGAGCAAATCCTGTGCAATGGTTGCATTGTTTGCAGGTTTGGCATGTTTAGCCATGACCACAAGCTCCCAGTCTTTCAGATGAGCCTGCTGCAACCTAAAAGCTTCGCGCGCAATACGTTTAAAGCGGTTTCTTTCAACCGCTAAACGATGTACTTTTTTAGAAATTGCAAGCCCGAGTTTGGCTTTGGATGTGCCTGTCTTAACAGCCATAACCTGCCAATATTTCCCCCTAGTCATGTTGCCATTATTGAAAATGGATTTATATTCACTAGGTGTTAATATTTTAGATTGGCGGGTTAATCTAAAAGACATTTACAGTGTTGGTATTAAGCAGTTAAGCGCTTACGTCCCTTCTTTCTGCGTGCGTTGATAACAGCGCGTCCTGCCTTAGTGCTCATTCTTGATCTGAAACCGTGCTTACGTTTACGTTTAATAACACTCGGTTGAAAGGTTCTCTTTTGCTTCATAATGAATATCGCTCAATAAAATCTTGCAATTTTACCATAACTAAATGTGCTTTGTATTACCTGTGATGAATATAGATGAAGCGATTGGCCAAATAAAATGCTACAATAATCATTCATTATATATTCTGGAAACAATATCGGTGGATTTAGTTTATTGGCTACTATTATTAAAAGCGCCTTATCTGGGGGTTAAGACCTTTTATAAAGCGTTGGAGCTGTTTGAATCGCCACAACAAGTTTTTTTAGCGAGTCATGCGCAAAGGTTGGCATCGGGGCTATTTAAAAAACAAACCCTAGACTATTTTGAAGTGGCTGATGTTGCCTTGGTGCAAGCTGATCTTGATTGGCAAAATAATGAACATTGTCATATTCTTACTTTAATTGACCAGAGCTACCCAGCGCAATTAAAAACCATTGCTGATCCACCACCACTGCTCTATGTTAGAGGTGACGTGTCATGTTTGAGCGAGCCACAACTCGCTATTGTTGGTAGTCGAAATCCGAGTACAGGCGGCGAACAAAACGCCTTGCAATTTGCACAAGGGCTGGCTAAATCTGGATTGACCATTACTTCAGGTATGGCCAGCGGCATTGATGCAAAAGCGCATATTGGCGCATTGGAAGCGGGTGGCAAAACTATTGCTGTTTGTGGCACAGGCTTGGATCGTATTTATCCGGCAAAGCATAAAGCCTTGGCGCATCAAATATCCTTGCAAGGGGCTTTGGTGTCAGAATTTGCTATTGGCACATCACCCATAGCCAGTAATTTTCCAAGGCGAAATCGACTGATAAGCGGTTTAAGTTTAGGGTGTTTGGTTGTAGAAGCTACCATTAAAAGTGGCACCATGATCACTGCTAGATTGGCAGCAGAGCAAGGTAAAGAGGTGTTTGCTATTCCAAGCTCTATTCATAATCCTTTGGCTGAAGGTTGCCATGAATTGATCAAGCAGGGGGCAAAGCTCACGGGAGATATTACTGATATTATTGAGGAGCTTCCTGGGCAATTATTAAGCAATAAATCGGTTGAGAAAATTACCCAATCAACAAAAGAGATGGACAAAACAGGGTATAAAGTATTAAAATGCCTCAGCTATGAAGCCTTGACAGTGGACCAATTGGTTGAAAAAACCCAACTAAGTCCCCAACTAGTAACGCAAGAGTTGTTACTTTTAGAACTTGATCATAGGATTGAAAAAACCAATGCACAGGGTTACGTATTAATTAAATAAAGAATTATGACACACAATATTCTCGATGTTTTAACTTACATGTTTGACTACCTTTTCGAAGAGGCAGAGCAAAATAACGCGCACGAAATAAACGATACCGAGCTTAAGGAGCACTTATCAGATGTCGGATTTGATGTAGCGGGCATTGATAAAGCCTTGAGCTGGCTAGAAAATATTGCCACCTTGCAAGATGGAAAGATTAAGCCGTTTAATACAATCTATCAATCCAGTATGCGTATTTATACGCCAGCTGAGCAGCAAAAGCTAGGCGCTAAATCTCGTGGATTTTTACTATTCATGGAAAATATTGGCCAGCTTGATGCTAACCAGCGCGAAATGATTATCGAGCAAGTCATGACACTGGGTGATACTAAAATTGAACTAGACGACCTTAAATGGGTAGTAATGATGGTATTAGGCAATAGTACGGGTGGTGAAATTTCCGCTCAATGGCTAGAGTCTATTGTTTTTCTTGATGAAAATCGCACCTTACAATAATGGCTAAAAATTTAGTTATTGTCGAGTCCCCTGCAAAAGCAAAAACGATTGAAAAGTTTTTGGGTAAAGACTATGTGGTGAAATCCAGTATTGGTCATATTCGTGACATGCCCAAAAAAAATATGGGCATTGACATTGAGAATAACTTTGAGCCCACTTATGAAGTAACTGCTGACAAAAAGAAGGTGGTGGCCGAACTCAGAAGAGCAGTAAAAACTGCAGAAAAAGTCTATCTCGCAACCGATGAGGATCGCGAGGGTGAGGCTATTGCTTGGCACTTACTTGAAGCGCTAAAGTTGCCAAAAGACACACCAAGAATTGTCTTTCATGAAATTACCAAAGGTGCAATTACTAACGCCATTGTTGAGCCAAGAACGGTAGACTACCATTTGGTTGATGCACAGCAGGCGCGTAGAATTATTGATCGTTTAGTGGGATTTGAAATTTCACCCGTGCTTTGGCGCAAAATTTCAGGCGCGCGCTCAGCAGGGCGTGTGCAGTCACCAGTGATGCGTTTGGTGGTTGAAAGAGAAAGGGAGATCGCACAGCATAGTGCTGTTTCTACCTATAAGGTTAAAGCGGAATTGGTTAATGATAGTGGTGAAGTGCTTGATGTTAAGCTGAATAAAGATTTTGCCACTAAAGACGAAGCCTTGGCTTTTTCAACCAAATTATTGTCAGCTGATTTGACGGTTGCCTCGATTGAGAAAAAACCGTCTAAACGCTCACCCAAAGCGCCTTTTATCACCTCAACACTGCAACAAGAAGCCTCACAAAAGCTCGGATTTTCTGTTAAGCAGACGATGACCATTGCGCAAAACCTATATCGTGAAGGGTCAATCACTTACATGAGAACTGACTCGGTTACTTTGTCTGAAACAGCAATTGAAGCGGCAGAAGCGGTTATTAAGCAAGAGTTCGGTGCGCAGTATCATCATCCTAGAAGATTTAAAACCAAAGATGCTGGTGCTCAAGAGGCGCACGAGGCCATTCGACCAACTGACTTAACCAAGCCAAGTATTTATGGGGTGGATGAGCAAACGGCAAAACTGTACAGCTTGATTTATAAGCGTACTTTGGCCTCGCAAATGAGTGATGCTCAACTGCAAAAAACACAAATTAAAATCGGCATTTCAACAACCGACGAGCTATTTTTGGCCAATGGTGAAGTGCTAACCTTCCCAGGCTTTCTAAAAGTTTATGATTATCTATCTGCTGATGATAAATTATTGCCAGATTTACAAGAAGGTAGTGCACTAACCTTGGCCAGTTTTGCCGCAAGAGAAAGCTTTTCTCGCGCTAAGCCAAGATATACCGAGGCCTCACTGGTTAAAAAGATTGAAGAAATGGGCATTGGTAGGCCGTCAACGTTTGCCACCATGGTGTCAACCGTACAGGATCGTAACTACGTAACCAAAGAAACTCGAGAGGGTGTGGCGCGTGAATACGATTTAATTGAAATCAATGACCATGCAATTGTTGAATCTAGACCTAGCGAAACAACGGGCGCGGAAAAAAATAAATTATTCCCAACCAATGTTGCTTATTTGCTGAATGATTTCCTGGTTAAAAACTTTAGTAACATCATCGATTATGAATTCACGGCTAAGTTGGAGTCTGACTTTGATACGGTAGCCACTCAAAATGTACCTTGGAAGAACGTGGTGAAGAATTTCTACGATCCGTTCCATGCACAAATTGAAGCTGCTGCTGATATTTCTCGAGAAGAAACGCACGGCATGCGTGAGCTTGGCGAAGATCCAAAATCAGGCAAGCCGGTTAGCGTTAGATTTGGTCGTTATGGTGCCTTTGCGCAAATTGGCCATAAAGATGATGAAGACAAGCCAACATTCGCCGCACTTAGAGGCACACTAGATATCGAGACCATCACCCTTGATGAGGCGTTAGAGTTGTTTAATATGCCACGCACCGTTGGCGAAACCGATGATTTTGGCGTAATTAAGGCGAACTACGGCCGATTTGGTCCCTACATTCAATATGGTAAGAAATATGTTTCACTTAAAGAGCATACGCCAGAAGAAGTGGATCTGCCAACGGCGCTAGAATTGATTGCTGCGAAAGAAAAATTTGACGCAGAGCGTATCATTAAAACTTTTGACGACTCTGAAATTCAAGTGCTGAATGGCCGATTCGGCCCTTATATTTGGAATGGCAAAAAACGCGGTAGCGGTCAAAAAAATATCACCATTAAGAAAATATTTGGCGACAAAGAGCCGGCTGATCTAACCCTTGAAGAGTGTAAAAAAGCCATTTCTGGCAAACTAAAACCAAAAACTAAAGCGAAAAAGCGTAAAAAATCCGCACCTAAAAAGGCGACTACTAAAAAGGCTACCAGCAAAACCACTAAAAAACCCGCAAAGAAAAAATAACCACGCACCATAGCCTTATTATCACACAGCCTTTTTTAACGGTTGCGGTGTAAAATACCTAGCATTTATTGTTAAATCACAAATAGTTATGTTGTTAGTCAGTGAAGTTATTATTGCCAATCCGCAGGCGGATTCTTTCGAAGAATTGGTCGATATTCTTAAAGCTGTTTCAAAAGCGTCAGACGAACGTTTTTTCCGT